>WRDV01000044.1 GCA_009779655.1 Dehalococcoidia bacterium | reverse complement strand
GGCTACTTCTTTAACGACTGTTTATTCTATGCCATGTTATAAAACAATATTGGTAATCACTGCCAAAACATCCATCAAACCTAATCGCGACAATCCAGACATAAGTCAAATTTCTCAATAGGCAGATTGGCAGCCTTAGCCATATACTCCAACTGTTTTTCCGGAGCATAATAACTGCCGCACTTAGTGCAAGCCTTCATCTTAAACTCCATCTTAACACTAGGAGTCTGGATGACGCGAGTTGCTTGGTTATCAGATAGCGTTACCGCCTGTGTTGGGCAAATATATGCACAAGACCCGCAGGCAATGCACTTATCAACATCCCACACAACACAAGACTCTTTATTATCTCGCTCCAAGCCTTGAGCAATGAAGGTGATAGCATCCTTGCCCACTACTTCATGGCAAGTTCGCACGCATAACTGACACAAAATACACTCTCTGCTCTTCAGCGAGAATCTCGGCGTATCCAATCCCAATGTTTGTGCTAACTTAGCAATCCTCGCAGAATTCGGCGACTGTGCAAGCAGCATCTCAACGGCCAATTTGCGGGCTTTAACAGCCATTTCAGACTTAGTAGCAACAACCATCCCTTCAGCCGCAGGGCAGTTGCATGAAGCAACCGTAATAGGCCCTTTGTCAGAGTTGATTTCCACAGCGCATACGCGGCATGCTCCCGCCGGAGAAAGCTCCTCGTTATAGCACAGTGTGGGAATATTTACTCCTGCTTTAGCGGCGGCTTCCAGAATAGTAGCCCCTTCTTCAATCTCTACAATTTTGTTGTCAATCGTCAGTTTTACCATCTTAGCCCTGCCTCTTCACAATAAGCATTACGCGATAGCAGCGCAAACAACGCTTCGCCTCGCGGGCAGCCGCCTGTAAATTGAAACATTCTTCTACTTCCTCAAAGTTCTTGATGCGATCTTCTGCATTCACCTCATGAGGATGCAATCGTTTAATTAAAACCGGTTTAGGACCACGGCGCTGACGTCCAAGACCAATTTCATGCAATGCTTTATCCAGCGCCGTTTCAGAAGAAACCTTGCTCTTACTTATGTAAGCATGAATGCTTTCAGCGGCACGTTTGCCGGCTGCCATTGCTTCAACAATACTAGCAGGTCCGCTAGCACAATCTCCAGCAGCGAAAAGCCATGGAAGACTTGTGTTGCCATTCTCGTCAATTTTAACCGAGTTCCAACTTGTAAGACCAACTTGACCATCCATGAATGAAACGTCCGGAGCTTCGCCAATAGCCGTTAACACCATGTCAGCCGACATGACATACTCCGAATTCTTTATAGGCACCGGCTTGCGACGCCCTGAAGCATCAGGCTCTCCCAACTCCATACGGATACACTCTGCGCCAACGACTTTACTATTTTGCGAGTGAATCTTGGTAGGAACAGCCAAGAATTGGAATTTGACACCTTCTTCTTCGGCTGCCTTCACTTCCTCATCGCGCGCCGGCATCTCATTTCGTCCGCGGCGGTATACTACCGTCACATCTTTACATCCTAAACGCTTGGCAGAACGGGCGCAGTCAATAGCGGTATTACCGCCGCCTACAACCAATACTTGGTTCTTAGGCAGAATAGTCTTACCTGTGCTGATATCGCGCAAAAACTTTACGCCTTCAATTAACGTATCATAATCGCTATTCCAATTATCAATGCCATTATCTCGGCTTTGATGCGCTCCGGTAGCAACAAGGACTGCCTTAAAACGCTTGTGCAAATCTTCGACATGGCGGATACGCATATCAAGATGCATCAAAACGCCCGAGGACACTATCGTTTCAATTTCACCTGCTAGCACATTACGCGGCAGGCGATATGACGGTATACCGGTAAATGTCATTCCTCCGGCAACAGGTTGTTCATCATATACTTGCACTTGATAGCCCAAGTGCGACAAGTAATGCGCTGCCGATAGTCCGGCAGGCCCGGCGCCAATAATAGCGACTTTGTCATCTTTATCGACTTTGTCATGAGGTTGCGGCTTGATAATGTCCATGTCCGCAGGAACACGCTTAAGAGCACGTATCGACAACGGAGCGTCAAAATCATTGCGCACGCAATTCTTTTCGCAGAAAGCAACACATGTGCGGCCGGTAACGCACGGCATACAGTTTGTGCGACGAATTACGTTCAGCGCCTCTGTATTACGGCGATTGCGAATCAGCTCAATATAACCCGGCACGTCTTGGTGAATTGGGCAGGCTTCTTGACAAGGCGCAGTCACTTTCTTTATGTAATCTACAGCAGGAATAGTATCCTTAGCAGATGCCGCCGCATCAAATGCTTCGCGGTAGTTACGCAAAGCATCTTTCAGAGGAACAACAGCATTGGCGCAGAAATCACATTTGACATTCTTTTGGACATTCTCAGCCAACTCCTGCAGTAAATCTACATCTCCTGTCTGTCCCCTCCCACCGGCTATGCGGCAAAGGATATCAGACAATACAGTCAAACCATTATATCCGACACTGCACTCACCGCAAGCCAATTTGGCAGACTCGTCCATATAAGCTCGCACTAAAGCTACAACATTGGTTTTTTTATCAGCCACCATCAACCCATCCCATGAAATAAAGGCGGCTACATTATTGTCGGCATGCTTAAATGGTACACTTAACTCTACCCCGGCAGAGGTTGCCTCTTTACCGGAACGGTTATCTATCACCTGCCCGCCCCAGCTGCTGAATACTAATTCGCTCATGCCTTCACCTCGCAGTTAGCTTTGGCTTTGATTTCGTTGTACTTCTGCACCACTTTCTCCTGAATTTGATCCATGGTTTCCGGTGAAAGATGTCGGAATCGTCCTTGTGGCTTAGTATAATCAGTAAGCGGCTTAAGTTTTGGGAAATCCATGCTCATCTTATACTTACCGTTCTCGACCTCATAAAGCGGGAATACCCCCGTTTCAACTGCCAAGCGGCCCAAGCGAATGCTGATATCGCCGGTAGTACGCCACCCTGTAGGACAGACCGAGAAAATCTGAATATACGACGGTCCGTCAAAAGACTGGGCTTTCTTTACTTTTTGAATCATATCAAAAGGATAGCTCGGGCAGGCAGTAGCCACATATGGAATGTTATGCGCTACGGCAATGGCCGGCATATCTTTTTTCCATGAGAACTGCCCCATGCCCCTCTTTCCGGCAGGCGAGGTTGTCGTGGTCGCTCCAAAAGGAGTTGCCGAAGAGCGCTGAACCCCGGTATTCATATAAGCTTCATTGTCAAAACAGACATACAGAAACTTGTGCCCGCGTTCCATAGCGCCCGATAACGCCTGAAACCCAATGTCAAAGGTTGCGCCGTCGCCGCCAATAGCCGCCACGTTGATTTCCTCTTGCGGAATACGTCCTTTACGCATAAGCACTTTAAGCCCGCGCTCTATACCCGACGCCACAGCCGCGGTGTTATCAAACAGAGTATGTATCCAAGGCACATTCCACGTCGTGTATGGAACCTGTGAAGCAATAATTTCCATACAACCGGTGGCATTAACGATAACTACACTCTTGCCCATTGCCTTAGTAACCAATCTCACAGCCAGAACTTCACCGCAACCGATGCAGGCACGATGTCCGGGTGAGAAAGACTCGGCTTTCTCAAGAAGTCTAGGAGCATAAATATTTAAATTTTGCATAAGCTATTCCCTCACTCCAAATATCTGGAATTCCTTATCGCTGCCGGACTTGGCAATTTCCATACCGCTCCTGACGATAGACTCAAAGCCTTCAATCGTAATATCGCGGCCGCCAAGGCCTCCAACGAAGCTAACTATCTGCGGACGCGGATTCAGGTTATAAAATGCCGAGCGGATTTCTGAGCATACCGGCCCGCCGGGGCCGCCGGTGGATAAGGCGCGATCCAGTACAATAAGAGTATCAACTCCCTTTACTACATCACGCAGTTCTTCAAAGGGGAACGGCCTCCATAAGCGCAGTTTGACCAAGCCGATATCAAGACCATCGGCGCGCATCTTATCTATAGATGTCATTGCCGTCTCAGAGAAGCTGCCCATAGTAAAGAGCAATGTCTTAGCGCCTTCAGCGCAATATGTCTCAACAGGCTTATATTGACGACCAAATTCTTTAGCGAAAGCATCCCATACCTCTAGGATAACTTTCTTAGAATTACGCAGGGCTTGTTCATGCGCCCATTTAGCCTCAGTGTAAATAAACGGAGGAGCGAAATCACCCATAGCAACCGGTTTTGAAGGATGTAAAGGCAACGGATAATTGTTAACCGGCAAAAATGCCCGAACCTGCTCCTCATCCGATAACAATATTGGCTCAATAACGTGCGACAGATGGAAACCATCCATGTGCACCATAACCGGTAACAGAACATTGCGGTTCTCAGCGATGCGGAAAGCACAGATGGTATTGTCAACAACCTCTTGTCCATTCTCGTTGAATATTTGAATCCATCCTGTATCGCGTACTGTCATCACATCAGAATGGTCGCCCCAAATAGAAAGCGGGGCGGAAACAGCACGGTTGGCAACAGTCATCACGATAGGAAGACGCATACCTGAAGCCACATAAAGTGTTTCCTGCATTAACTCAAGACCCTGACTAGCTGTAGCGGTGTAAGTACGCGCGCCGGCAGCAGCAGAGCCAAGACAAGCACTCATAGCTGAATGCTCACTCTCAACCGTAATATACTCAGCATCCAGCTCGCCGCTAACTACAAGCTCAGCAAGATGCTCAACAATATGCGTCTGCGGAGTAATCGGATAAACCGCTACCACGTCTGCATCAGCAAGCTTTACCGCTTCAGCGATTGCAACAGAAACCTCCATGCCCACTCGTTTTGTCATTTAGGATTCCTCCTTCATGCTGATAACCCATACGGGGCACTCGCGAGAACAAATACCGCAACCCTTGCAGTGATACAGATCCGCCTCATAGTACCCAAGTTCGTTTTTCTTAACGCTGTCTTCAGGACAATTCATCTGGCATACTCCACACTTGATGCAACGAGAAAAATCGTACTCAGGTCGCTGAGAACGCCAATCGCCTGTGCGATATACGGCTGCACTGCCGGGATTGGTGACAATACAACCAATCTCAAGGTCTTTCCATGTCAGTTCGTTGTCTGGTTTAGGCATGAGCCAACTCCTTCAACTGAGTTTCATCATAAGCACGCTTCATGGCATTGAAATTCTTCTCTGCCAGCTTGCCAAACCGATGCTTGATAGGCTCGGCTAACGCTTCCAATGTGATAGCTCCGGAAGCCTTTATAAATGCCCCAAGCATAGTGGTATTGACAATCGGTACGCCAAGCACTTCCTTGGCCACTACATTGGCGTCAATACATGCCACACGGAAGTTGTCGCGAATTTCCTGAGGAATCGCGTCCATGGATTTGGCGTTTACTACAACCAATCCATTTTTCTTGAGCCCGGCAGTAACATTGACGATAGTGAGTAATCCCGGGTCAAGAACAATGACAATATCAGGCTCGGTAACATCAGCGCGAATACGAATTTGCTTGTCACTGATGCGAATGAAAGCCTGAACCGGAGCGCCTCGGCGTTCAGGGCCGAAGCTGGGGAAAGCTTGAGCATACCTGCCCTCGGCAATTACTGCCTGCGCTACAAGCTCCGCGGACGTGACTGCACCCTGCCCTCCACGGCCGTGCAATCTAATGGCAACGATGTCAGTATTAATAATTCACCTCCATAATTATTAACTCCTATTTTATGCCCCCGGGGCGACTCGAACGCCCGCTCCTGGCTTCGGAGGCCAGTGCTCTATCCAGCTGAGCTACAGGGGCGAAAGGACAATTTTAGCCAAATATAAATTGGATAGCAAATTAACATCGCAACCAAAATATTTGTGTAGTATCGCCAATATTATGTTAAATGAAACCAACGACCAGCCAGATTTATTCGTAGGGTGATTGGTAAAGCGCAATTATATCGCATTAATATATTTTTATTCAAATACAGCTTTACCCACTGACTATTTTGCGCTAGAATGGCAGACTGAAATTATTTGTTACGCTTTTTTGTTACGCTTTTCTCTCTTAAAATCCTCTGAATTTGGGGTGCGTAACAGTGTTATAACCCCCTTAAGGGGGGTTATAACACTGTTACGCTACCTTTCGTAACATGTTACGTAACATCTAAAAAGTGTTACGTTTTTAAGATTTCTAGACATAAGCCGCTAACCCCCATGTTTTATTTTCTAACTTGTAGACAACATTCTTATCGTGAAGCCTGTTAAGCTCTACCCTGACTATATCTTTATCAATACACAATTCAGTAGACAGCTCCAGCGTTGTCATTTTCCCCATATCTTTTAATGCCGCCTCTATGCGCTTAGAGTTGGACATTTTACGCAGCCCATCAGGCTCATCCTCAGGGTTGCATCTTGAGATAATGGCGCTTGACTCAATATCTTCGCCGTCTCCGATAAACTTAATTTTCATACCCATCTCAGGGTATTTGCCAAACGATTGCGGAGTTTTGCGCTGATGGAATATTATGGTTGCCTCGCTTGGGTTTGGGTTTTCTACGCGCTGTGACTCCCATATATTTCTTGCTTCCGCTGTATAGAACTGTGAGCCAAACACAGTCAGCTTTGCGTTCTCATCAGTGTTTTTAGCAGGGTGCGCAATGGTTAGTGTTGTTACGTTAAGGCGGCTTAGCACTCCAAAAAACTTAAACGCTGGCTCCGGTGCATTAAGATCACCGCCGACAGCCGGGCCTAGGCTATCAATAATGATTAAGTCGGGCTTAACTTTATCTACGTAGTAGTTGATGGTATCTTCCATTTGAAAGATCGGGTATTTACACTTGCGGAAATATGGAGCGATCGCGGCAAGAGACATTCCGTTTATCATGCGCCTCATACAGAAATCTACATCGCTTATTTGCTCTTCCCATGTCAATATCAATACGTTTTGCATGGTTGAAGGTGTGCGCCATCCCATTGGATTATCCTGCCATGGCAACATACAACAAAAAGTTAAAGCAGCCGCCGTAAACGACTTGAAACTTCCCGGGAATCCAACAAGGATATTAGGTTGATTTTTAAGGATTAAAGGCTTAACAAGATACTCAGGCGGTTTCAGGCTTGGGCGAAATGGGTCAACTCGCTCTAGTTCTCCGCCGCGTCTGAATAACTCAATCGTTTGGTTAGTAACAACCTCGATTACCCTATCCCAGTCAACATGTTCCTTATGGGATTTTTGCAATCTGTCAGCCAGTGTATTGCGCGTGCTGTCAGCTAAAAGATTAAGATTTGAGCGTTTCACAAACTGAGGTTGTAACTGAGCTGGTATTGATGTGTAATAAATCGTCAACTCAGCTTTAATATCGCGTCTGTCTACGTCTATGCGCCGTACTTCAACCCTAACTCCGCTTTGCTCCCAAATGAAGTCATAACCTGAAACTAACTCAACGATTACAGGGTCTTCCATTACATTCCCACTTTATTAGCCACTATGTAGCCGTCATCGCGCACATGATTAATACTTCCCGGTATCTCTTGCCCCGCTTTAGCATGGCATTGGCAGTACACAGCCTTTGAATAGTCAGTCTTGCCGTCTGACACAGGATGCACTCTCCCGAAGCCTTCACAGATAGAACAGGTAGTCATACCTTCCATGCAATCACAGTTATGTAAAGCGACAGAGGGCACCTTACTTGCCTGCCTTCAGCAGCTC
>WRDV01000043.1 GCA_009779655.1 Dehalococcoidia bacterium | reverse complement strand
TGCTGAATGTTGTACGCTTTACTCCTGTTATCCGACGAAACTTCTCATCCGTGTATGTTTGCAGTAATTCATATTTCATGGAGGTCAGTGTATGCCTTTATTCCCTATTTCGCAAGAGGTCTATTGAATAGACCCCCTTATGATTACCGGAATTATAATTCGTTGAGATAAGCATATATCATACCTCTTCTCTATTTCTATGCAGGCCTCTTTTATCGTCATGTCTACCTCGTCGCTTACTACTATGCGCCGATACTTAGCCGGGCATACGTAGTGGTATATTATTACGGATACGTTATGTCTTTTATGAATATAGTTGCCGGTGTTTTCCATCCTCGCAGTATATTCATGCTTGACCTACCCGAGTCAACGCAGCAAGCTGCGAGGTATGAACCCGACGGGAATCAATCGCTGTATTACACAGAGCTTCCGGCGCGCGGCAATACAGCAGGCAACCCATCTATGCTGTATACCGCACTGCCGCCGCCGTACACAGTACGTATATTCTCAGGTGTCACAACCTGAGACGGAGCCCCCTCAGCGACAATGCTGCCTTGATTCAACAAAATCATATGATCGCAATACTGAACGGCAAGATTAAGGTCATGAAGAACAACTCCTATCATAAGTCCATGACGATGGCATAAGTCGCGCATTAGATCAAGTACTTCTGTCTGCCGCCCGATATCCAGATTTGATGTAGGCTCATCCAACAATATGCCCTGTGTCTGCTGCGCCAGCACGCGCGCGATGACCACACTCTGTATCTCACCGCCGGACAGCTCTCCTATGCGGCGCTCAGCCAAATGCTGCGTACGTGTCTGTTCCATAGCCCGCCGCACAATTTCAAAATCTTTAGAGCTCTCATATTGGAATAGCCCTAAATGAGGATTCCGCCCCATTAGTACCACCTCAAATGCAGTAAAATTGCTCGGTAAAAGCGGTATCTGCGGCACAACCCCAAGTAAGCATGCCAGTTCACGGCACGAAAGCTGTGCTGTATTCAGCCCATTATAGCTAATGCTGCCAGACTGCGGAGCGAGTACACGGCTGAGAGCTTTAATGATACTGGATTTACCGCATCCATTAGGCCCAACAAGCCCGGTTATGCACCCCGACTCTATGGCAAAACTAATATCACGCACAACCGTGTTGGAACCGTAAACCAAAGTCAGCTTATTCGCGTCTATTCTCAGCATATCGGCCCCATCAGAAGAGCATACGCGCTTTGCGACGTAATAGGTAAAGGAAGAAAGGTGCCCCTGCCAACGCCGTAATCACGCCTATGGGTATCTCAGCAGGCGCCATCAGCGTGCGCGCCAGCAGATCTGCCAGTATAAGGAATATCGCGCCGCACACCATAGATAGCGGCAGTAAAAAGCGGTAATCCGGCCCCCATATCAGGCGCACGATATGAGGAATAATAATCCCCACAAAACCGATAATGCCCACAAAAGAAACTGCTGCCGCAGTTATCAACGTCGCTATAACAAGCAGTATAATCTTGATGCGCTCCACGTACACACCAAGCTGCTGCGCCTGTTCCTCATCAAGCTGCATGATGTTAAGGGAGCGCCCGAATAGCATGATCATGAGCGACCCAGCAAATACTACGGGAAATACTATGTGCAATTCTCTCCACTGTACTAAGTTAAAACTGCCTGACAGCCAAAATAGAATGCCTCTCGCAGTATTACCGCCGCTAGTAAGCGTTAGGTAAGACACCACCGCGCCAAGCAGTGCCCCCAATGCCACGCCGGCTAATATAAGAGTAGACATCGGCAGTGTTTTGCCAACACGCGCTAGCCCGTAAACTACCAATACGCTGAGCATCGCTCCGGTGAAAGCAAACGACGGTATCAAGCCATACACATACGCAACACCGGCCACCGGCACAAGAAATCCGATGACCGCCCCCAGCGCCGCTCCCTGCGCCACACCAATAAGATAAGCATCAGCCAGCGGATTGCGGAACAAGCCCTGATACGTTGCACCCGCTACAGACAGCGCCATGCCTACTGTTCCGGCCAACAGCACGCGCGGCAGTCTGAGATTTAATACAATGGTTTGCGTGCCAGCGCTCCAGTCAGACACAAAATTTACCCATGGCAACTTATTAAGCAAAATACGCCATATCTGTCCCATAGGTATTTTCACACTTCCAACAGAAGTCGCCAGCACGATAACCAGAAGTAAAATCCCCAGCAAAAGCACAAGCGACAGTACGTGGCTATGCCGGTAGGTCGGGCCTACCGGCATAGCCTTGGCTCTAATGCGAGATATAAACCGCAAATACCTGCCCTCTCGTTAAATTAACCTTAAGAAGCCATGTATTTTTCGACAAACTGCGGAAACAGTTCCGGGTGAATCATAGCCGCTATCCACTCAAGCCCGTCAAGAATACGCGGTACCGGGCGATTGGTCAATGAAGCATCAATGCCATATACTCGCTTTGATGCCCTAGCATCTATGTCTTTTAAGCGCGTATCTGTCTGCATAAACACTAACGGAGCATTACCTCCGGGCCATGAGCTGTCAACATCGCAGATAACCACCTTAGGATTGGCAGCAATCACGTATTCTAGCGAGAGTGTCGGAAAACCGATACTATCTTGTATCACGCTCACGCCGCCTGCCTTAGTAATCATGTCGTATATAGGCGTATTTATACCTGAGGACATAATGGGGTCAGTCCACAACACATATAAGACATTTGGCTTTTGGTCAGCTTTAAGCTTAGATGTTTTGTCAGTGATGAACTTGATGCGCCTTCGCATATCATCTGTTATAGCCCTAGCTTCATCCATTGTACCGGTTAAACGACCAATAGTAATGACTGAGTCCATAATTTCATCTAAATTATGCGGCACTAAGGCGTATACCTTGAATCCCAGCGCTTCCAGCGCAGGAATGACATTAGCTTTATGTATATCCTCCGCCAGTATAAGATCTGGGTCTAGAGCCACGACTACTTCTACATCAATATCGCTATAACCGCCAACACTAACTATATTTTGGGCTTCAATGGGATAATCACAATAAAAGGTGTTCCCCACAATCTTATCCCCGAGCCCAAGGCCAAATAATATCTCTGTATTGCTTGGAGCTAAGGACACAATGCGCTGAGGCACTTTATCAAAAGTAATAGTGCGCCCCAGATCATCAGTAACTGTCATAGGAAAGTCTGTGCTGAGGCTAGCGTATGGGTCATTACTAGAGCAAGCTGTACCAAAAAGTGTTGCCGTTAAAAAAACCGTTGCGAAAAGCAAGCCGGCAGCCGCATTCAAATGCTTAAACTGCAAAGCTTGTCTTAATTTACTAAAAATATACATGCGCAATTCTCCTAATAAAACTGTTTAAAGCCATAGAAAAGAAAAAGCCCTGCTTTGCGGGCAGGGCATTGGTTCTGTTATATAGTCATCACACACCTCCTGAGCCCCGCGGAGAAAGCCCTCAAGGATATGGCGTTCTGACTACCCGACTCGATCGGGATTACAGCAGGCGGTACTGTGCCGGAATCTCACCGGCTTGCTTTCCATATATCCTCGGATAAATCCGAGGCCAAGGGCACCTATTAAATTGTGGGTTAGACTACCATTATAATAATACTTGTGTCAAGCCGCTGTATGGGTCCATAACCGCAAGAGGCATCTTCGTGCTTCGTGTTAGTTTAATTGCCGCTCTTGTAACCCAGACCTTCTGATTTTTGGAAAGATATCCCACTATTGCAAAATCGTTACGGCCACCCAATAATTCTGAGAACGGTCAGTTATACAAGAACAGCCACTTGCAAAGAGAAATAGGGATATTGCTGTATAACTATCATATAACGATCCTACAACTTTCGTATAACCCATGTTGGCTATCATATTCTCGAAAGTATAGGCTATTTCATTTAGAACATCTTGTGGGGAGGGTTATGCTGCACGTGATAAACGCTTCACCATATATCCCGATTGAAACTCATATCCCTGCTCCTCGTAATATTGCCTTGCCCCAACCCCGCTTAATACTGCAATAGTAGATACTCCATCCTCAGCAAAAGCTATTCGCTCAGCCTCCGCGAGTAACGCTTTCCCCAGCCCTTGATGCTGCGCCGCCACTTTTTCGCGCCGCCCTAAAGCCAGCTCGCTGCCAAATACATGCAATTCACGTACCAGCGCCAGTTTTGAGCATGTCCCAAACAACGATGGCACATGTTTTTCAATCCGCAAACGCAAAAGGCCAAACAGTGTTTCATGCTCATCTTCAAAAGACAGCATCACCTCGCGTCCATCCGATGCTTGATAATCGCGCGATATCAAATGCGGCATACCCACTTTCCAGCCGTTCTTGATGCGATGCCCATGCTCCCGACAGCGAATACAGCGGCAATCATCTCCGCGCGAAGCCATCAATTCGCGCACAGAGTCGCGTACGGAATCGCGTAACCCGCCTACAATATAATTCGCCGGGATATCGCGCAACACACGTGATATGCGCACATAAGGCGGGACTTCTGATTTTATGTCAGCCATAAGCTTAAGCATGACATCATTGGCATAAGGAGAATACAAGCCATCTCTGTACCACTGCTCCATTATGGTGCCTTCAACTACCATTGTAGGATAAAGCTTCAATCCGTCCGGACGATAGACCGTGTTATCAAACAATTCACGCGACATTTCAAAGTCATGCTGAGGAGTGGAGCCGGGCAACCCGGGCATCCAGTGATAGTACACCTTAAAGCCATACCTTTTAAGAATAGCCGTGGCGCGCACCACATCAGCTACTGAATGCCCTCTGCGCACTTTTTCATATACCGCATCATCCAGTATCTGTACACCAAGCTCAACCCGCGTGGCGCCAAAATCCAGCATGCGACGTATTTCATCCTCGCCGCAAACATCCGGACGAGTCTCCACACACAATCCCACACAGCGGCAAGCAGCGGTTTCATTCCGTTTCTGCGCCTCAGCCAAAGTATCAGATACCTCGCCATTCATGGCGTCATAACAGGCTTTAACAAACTGGTACTGATAATCTATGGGAACAGCAAGGAAAGTACCCCCCATGATGATGAGTTCAATCTTATCAATGGGATGCCCCATATCAGTCAGCATAGCAAGGCGCCGCTGCACCTGACGATAAGCATCATAATCACAACCGTGCGCACGGATAACCGCCGGAGACAAAGGAGTATAGCTCTGCGGAGTCGCGCCATATGTAGGACAATAAACGCAATGCCCCGGGCAGCCGGATGGCTTTGTCATGACCGCCACCGGGGTCACGCCGGATATTGTGCGTGAAAGTTTTTTCATATATATGCCCTGCCATAAGTCTATCAGTTCTGTCATATACTGACAAAATACCTGTTAGAGTAGAAATCCGCCTCTTTTAAAGATAACAGGCTATGAATAAGCATCAGCAATTCTTGGGAGAATTGGACTTTTACTCGTCAAACGAGCTTTTTAGCCTCGGCTCTCTGCTTGGCTATTGCTACAACACATGCGCCGCCTTCATGCAAAATCTAGGCACATATCATATTGAGACAGAATTGTGATGATGAGGGGTTACAATTGTGTTGCAGGCTAAATCTCGTGTATAACTCGCGGTCACTCTGCCCAAGAAAAACGTATTGTTTCCGTAGTAATCCGGACTGTACACCCTATATGCTATACTTACAACATATAGCTTTGAGGTGAATTGGATATGTCGAAGCGACACTTTTTATTAGCCTTGCACGCTTTTGTAGCTGTTTCCTTGTTATGCACTTCATGCGAGGATACTCACTCAGCCAAACACCACACCAACACGATCGCATGGAACGGCTTTAATCTGGCGCTTGACTATCTTGGCGACCATAGCAGTAACCTCGTTGATATCACCATACATGAAAATGTACTTCCCACCACAGCCAGTACGCTCACAATATCGATTACCAGCATGGGAAGCGCCGTGTTGGAATACGGTATCGACGAGTTCATTCAGGTATATTTGTCCGGCTTATGGTACACAATCCCCGTTCAGCTTTCGCAGAGAAAACTACCTCTCGAATTCAAATTACCTGCAGGCAACACGAAAGAGTACGCCATTGATTTTTCTGTTTTAGGCAGTCTTCCGCCCGGGAAATACCGCTTCTGTGAAAAATTATTTCAGGCACGGCTTCAATCTGAAAGTTACGCTTTCGCATACTTTTGGATTACTGAACCAGGCGCAGAGCGTCCGCCTGAATCCGAAACGACAGGCCCGGCACGTATGGAAGATATCGTTTTTTATGTTGAATCATTTTCGGCAGCGCGTGATAACATTACCGATAAGGACTATGCAATCTTCCTCAGCATTAAAAACCTGTCCGGTAAGTTATATCACGCTACAAAAGCTATGCTGGAAATGAAGCAGGGGAACCAGTGGATAGATACTGAGTACCAGCACACCAGCTTAGGGTCTGTGCCTGGGTGGACTTCTAGGCGCAAAATGTTCTTTCTGAGCGAGCCGTTAGCAGAAGGAGTGTACCGCTTGAAGCTTTCGATGGAAGTGTTTGGAATAAACGATACGATGGAACATGAGTACGAATTTACTGTTTTCGCGCATAAAAATACTCCTCAACCCCAATGGGAAGCATCGCGGTTGGCACCATCAAGATTCAACGAGCAAGGATATAATTCAAGCGTGAGCATAACGTTGAAGAACACCGTACTGAATACCGGCACTACTTGGCTTGTATATACGGTTACGGCGAGTAATTACTATTCCTTTGGCAGGTCAGTGGAAATCGAAGTTTTACTTGACGGAAAGTGGTATCGTGTACCGATGGCTCACAATTTAGTCCTTGCGATACAAATCAATATCGCGCCGGGCGGTTCTATCACTCACTATTACGACCCTGTTTTTTACGCCAACATACTTCCTGAAGGCCGGTATCGTATGATAATGGATTTTAATCTAGTCGATATAGAATCAAACAGCCGGGAGCCAACTTATCTCGCCAAAGAGTATGCCATGGCCGAGTTCACAGTTGCGCAAACACTGGAAACATGGATATAGCTACAAAAATCGGGGCTGTGCAAATGCACTTATCGCAAGCGAGCTCGCCATTGGCAAGTTAATTCCTCTCGTTATCGACATCGATTCAGGAGTACAATTTGACGACATATAGCAGAGTATCAAGTAATGCCATACTCTCACGCGAGCCTTTAGCTTTGATCGTTATGTCAATAATCAAAGCTAAAGGCCTCCAAAATAAGGCTGACTCAGATGAATAAACCCGAGTCGCCATCAGCTAGTTTTGATGCCATTGCTCCGGCTTGGTACAACTTCCGGCACTACACCATTTTCAAAGCAGAATTGGAAGCACTGGCAAAGCGATGGGTAGATGGAAAATTACTCAACCTCGGATGCGGACATGGCGCAGACTTTTTGCCTTTTAAGAATGGTTTTGAGCTTTACGGAGTGGATTATTCAGATGGTATGCTGCAACAAGCAAATCGTTTCGCGCACAAGCACAATTTCAGCGTCTGCCTGACACAAGCAGACCTGCGGACACTGCCATATTCCGACGACAACTTTGAGAAAGCTATCGCTGTCGCCGCCTATCACCACTTAAAAGGCCACTCTGAGCAACTTAAAGCGCTGAAAGAACTGCATCGCGTATTAAAACCCGAAGGCGAAGCTTTCCTAACGGTCTGGAACCGCTGTCAAACGCGCTTCTGGTTTAAAAACAAAGAGATCCTGCTACCATTCAAATCAAGAGGCCGGATTATTGAGCGTTACTATTATCTGTTTACATTCGGCGAGCTTGAAAAACTAGTGCGGCAAGCAGGCTTCAGTATTTTGCGCTCGGCGCCGGAGAGCCGTTATCATCTGCCTATACGAACATTTGCGCGCAACATCTGCCTCTTGCTAAAGAAATCCTAGAGCCATATTCAAGTGTAGCGCTATGACGCGTTTTACGCACAGATGAGGCATTTTCATTCCCTTAATGTTGTGTTATGCAGCCCCATACTTGTGCCAAAGATAGCCGACGGACTCAATGTAACAGCGACTTATCTCATGTACGATGAAGAAACGGATACTCAGAAAAACTATGATCAGGAACTCTTTGTGGCCAACGCCAAGAGTAAGTACGGTTACAAGGGAGCCAAGGAAGCCGCCGAAGTCTTAAACAGGGCGGCGGCGCTTTTTTGCGGCGGCGAACTTAACGAGGATGCCAAGGATATTTTCCTACGCAGTTTAATGGAAGTCTATCTTGAGTCCAAAGCCAT
>WRDV01000042.1 GCA_009779655.1 Dehalococcoidia bacterium | reverse complement strand
TCTGCCCGAGTACCAACGCCCAGTTTGAAACAGGCATAGTCCACTTTTTAGTAATGTCCATAACCCTCAAGAAAAGCGCTTTGAATACCGCTTCATCATTGGGGAACGCAGCTTTCCCTCCGGTGATCTTGCGTAATGCTGAATGAAGAGCCTCAACCGCATTAGCACCTTTATATTCAAATTCCTCAAAAGGAACAGACCGGAAAGGAACATGATATGAGTTTTATCAAATATGGAATGATAACAAGGAATTGTTTTGGGCACCTGATTATTCTGTTGAAAAAACTAATGCGCCAAATGAATGAATCATCCCGGGTTTAGGCAAACGTGGGGTACGGAAAACATCATGTCGATAGCGATACCTGTCTCTAAATCAATAACATTTAGTGTCAACAAGTCCTCGCATGGGCGGGTTATATATTGTTCTTATCTGCATCAACGCGGTCCTGCTTAGGCTCGTTATTGTTTTTCCCATTGATTTCGTTTATATAGCCTGCCGTGATAATACCGGCAGGTAAAGCCACAACTGCAATGCCAAAGATAGCAGAAACCATAGCCACGGTTCGCCCGGTAGCGCTAACAGGATAAATGTCGCCATATCCCATTGCAGTCAACGATATCGTTGCCCAATAGACAGCGTCGAAAAAAGACTCAAAAGAGTCAGGCTCTACGTTAAAAATAACCAGTGCAGAAATCAAAATGTATCCAATAGCAAGCGCTCCAACTGTTGTTAGAGCTGCTTTTTGTTGTTTGAACACGGTTGCAATAATTCTTATGTTTTTCGAATAGCGCAATGCCTTGAATACGTGCAACACGCGCAAGGCTCGCATCATACGCAAGAGACGTAACAGCTTAAAACTACTGCTCAGCGCGGTAAGCGATGGCAATATTGATATCAAATCTACGATAGCAAAGAACGAGAAAGGATACTTTATAAAAGAACGGATGGATTTATTATTATATCTATAGTCGGCGGTAATGAAGCGGAGCAGATAATCAATAATCAGTATCCCAACAGCGACATTATCAATTATGAGAAACACGTCGTTGTCAGATTTAAAGGCTAACGGAACAAGGCTTACAATAATGACAGCAATCATTAAACAGTCATATAGACTGCTTAAAATGCCCGAGCCGTTAGATGCCTCAATAATACGAAAAATACGCTTTCTCATTGCAGCTCTGCCTAACTAGAATATCGACGCTAAGTCATTTGAGGTTATACTACAGAGGCTTGCCGTATCTATTAACATATTCGCGTGTCGCATCAGGTAATGCTTCAGGCGCGCTGTTAATCTTTGAAGCAGGCGGTTCAGCCTGAGAATTTTGCGGTGCAAGCTCGCTATCAGCGCTTGGCGTAGTGTTTGAGCATTCGGCAGCGGACATGTTCGACCTCTGAGAGGCTACTTGTGCAGGGGAGTTTTTTACGCTAATTGTAAATGGGATTGCTTCTTCGTCCACTGCCTTACGCAAAAATACGTTAAATGCCGTGCTCATGTTCATTCCCAGCCGATCGAATAAAAGCTCTGCGCTCTCTTTTAACTCTTTATCGACGCGAATGGTCACCCGCGCGTCGAGAGGATAGTTTTTTGATGTAGGCATAAATTCATCTCCTATGTTTATTTAGCGACGTTGCATAGTCGCCATACTGCATCTATTGTGCGACGATTATATGCCAATTAGCACTGCTAATTCAATACTTTGATCATTTCCAAGCGATCCTGTTGTTACGTGTTATGCCAAACGATTGCCATTGTATGACTAATAGACAAATATGAGGCAACCGCCTGACTATTTTTGCGCTACGTAGTTTTTCACAAGACGCGAAGTAGCTGTTATGGTGTATCATTAATGCATAGGAGGCTTCACCATGATGCTATACGAAGATTTACCTGAAGAACTCGCAGAGTTATTTCCCATGGATGATATTGTCATGCCGCATCTTGTGCGCTCAGTAATTTACGGCGGCTGGGATGTGTTGGATCCGACAGATCAGCGCCTGCTTATCCAGAAGATGAGAATGATGCCTGATCCTAAACAGCGCGCTTTGGTCGCTGTGTTTGAAGTAACAAAAGCTCTGCTGAATCAGCCGCCGGAGGATATCATTTACTAAGCGAAATATACGCCTAAGTATTGCAACAACATCAATACGATAGCCTTATGTGTTGGGGGGATTGTTTATAGCGGGATACCCCTGTTGCACCCAGGCAACCAAGCCGCCTTCGAGCTCAAACACATTAGAATAACCGGCTTGCACTAATGCGGCGGCCACCGCAGGACTATTTTTTGCTGTTGAGCAATATATGGCGATGCGAGTGTCCTTGTCAGACGGAAATAAATCAAGACTATCGGGAGCTTGGTCTGCTCTAAGAAACAGATCGGTTTCGGCAATCTCGCCGGAGTAGCCGTTATCCACATTAACCAGGAATGTACCGGCACTTCTGGTTAATGCTCTAAATTGTGACGGAGTGAGTTTCCAATATGTGCCGCCATCCACATTTACGGGAGTGCCTGTACCGGTGGAGCTGCTTGATGCCTGTGACGAAGGCTGCGATGATGGTGTGCAAGCGCCGGTCATCATCAATGCTATGGTGAGTACAACTGAAACAAACGTAAGGCGTTTCATATTCTTATCCTCAGTTGGGTATCTTACCTCGTATTATACACCTTTAGTATAGCAACAACAGTGTGGGTCAGCAGATTCTTTTTATGATGTGCAAGCCGAGCAGTGCTCCGCCTAATATGCAAGCGCCGAAGACCCAGCCGTTTAATCCAAGTGATGGCACCGCCGAAAAGAAACCGCCGACGCTGCAGCCGGATGCCAATCCCGCTCCATAGCCCATGAGTATTCCACCAAGTAAAACTCTAGGATAGACAGCCTTTTGTCTAGGCCGGCGCAATTTGAAATCACCGGAGAGCATAGCGGCGCTAAAAGAACCCAGTATTAACCCACCGGTTAACATCAACCCCCAGGTCAACTGACCCGGCGCGGCCGAAACCACTCAGCTGCCGGGGATTGTGCCTAGCGGCGCTGCCGGCAAGTGAACTGTTTGCATGACGATTTCTGCCCAGCGCATAATCTCGCCTGTCAGGCCATATGGGCGCTCTGCAGAAGCATACATCCAGATATTGAAAGTACCAAATAGCACTCCGCCAAGCGCAAAAGGCCAGCTGTTAATAAATATAGCCTTAGGTAGTAAAGCAAAGCGGGCTGACAGCGGCCGCGGTGGCGCCTTAACTTTGCTTTGAGCGGCGTTGCCGCGACGCGAAACCCACCAGTAAAGAACAACAATTATGCCAAGCGTAAGTGCCAGAGATGCAATCCAGCCGATATGCTGCGGCAGCCAAACAGCAGGCAAATGCGAAATGTATCCGCCCCATAAAGACCAGTTATGCTGCAAAATATCCATACCGACAATAATCCCTAAAAGGGCCACTAATGAGGCTACGGCCCCCTCGCCTATGCGGTATAGTGTTCCCATGAGGCAGCCGCCGGCAAGAATCATGCCTATCCCGAATAAGACTCCTGCTAATATCAAATGCCAGCCGAATGGCGCCAGATAAGCCGCAGCAGGAATACCTAAGGCGGGATCAGGCACCTCATTAAACATGATAATGGCGAAACCAATGGTAGATGCAAATAATCCGCCCAATATGCCCTTAAGCAGGCGTCCGTCATGAAACAAAGCAAAGTTGCTGATAGCGGAAACAAAACAAAAACGGGAGCGCTGCACTATGACGCCGAAGGCTATCCCAAAGAGCCAAAATAACGCCAGGCGCGGCATATCGGCGCGCAAATAAAGCCAAATAAGCGCGGCAGCAACAGTAGCAAGAGCACCTGCTAAGAGCTTCCAGTTTAAAAGCCTTTTGTAGTTGCGTATAAGGCTCGCCATCAAAAAATGTAATCCAACCCTAGAATAAATCAGCTTCGCTTTGCTTAACAGCTTTTTGCATTTCTGCGTTAAGCATAGGCGGCAAGCCTTGGATATCCACTTTGAGAAAACCGCGTATAATCGCCGCTGTGGCTTCATCGCGCGAAAGACCGCGCGCCATAAGGTACTCTACTTCTTCTTCGGCTATTTTGCCAACTGCAGCCTCATGTGACAGGTCAACACCAGCGCGGCACCCCTTAATTTCGGGAATGGCATGAATGATGCCTTGCTCGCCTAATATCAAACCGCGGCATTCGAGATGCCCTTTTGTTTCTAACTCAGACGCCTCAATATACCCGCGCGATATAATCTCGCCGCCGGTGGATATGGTGCGGGCAATCATCTCTGTCTTGGCTCCTTTAGCCGACAAGATAGCGCGCGAGCCAATATCAATCTTAGACCCGGGCGTGGCAACAATCACCGAATTAAAGCGCACGGTGGCATTCTTGCCGACGCAGTAAGCCGTAGGGTTGGACTGCAGTGAACGCACCGGACGCATAATGACGTAATTTGACATAAACAAACCGTCTTGCTCAATAATGGCACAAGTACGCGGGCGAACTTCGACATCGGGCGACCATGAGTGAATCATGGTAAAGGTTACTTTTGCTCCCCTCTTGATGAAGAACTCGGAGATTCCAAGATGCACGCCGGGTTCGCGCTCAGCCGCGGAGCAGCCCGTGATGATGTGTAACTCAGAGCCTTCCTCGGCAATGATGATGTTATGCACGTCTTGAACAGCGCGCGAGCGCGACATATACAAGCATGCCTGCACCGGATAAGTTGTCTTCACTCCGGGAAGCGCCCGCATAAAATAGCCGTCGGCTTGATTAAGCTCGGTATGAGCGGTGAACTTATCAGTATCAACATCTACCGCTTTCCAAAGATAGTCTTTCATCCAGGCATATTTGGCGAGGGCTTCCGATGTGGCCATAACCTCAATGCCCTCTTGTGCCGCGGCTGAGTGCATTGGCCGATTATCAATTTGCACAAAAGTACCGGAGCGCTGCGACTGGTCATCCAGCATAACTCCTGTTGATAATGCAGCTTGCTTAATATCAGAAGATATAGACGCTATAGTGTTGTTTTGCGGAGCTTGTGCCGCATGGCTCTCATATTTATCTAAATCGACATCATCGCCTGAGGCGGCTTTCTTATCGCGAGCCGAAATGGCCTTCTCACGGCAACTCTTTATTTCTTCAAGCATACTACACACTCCTGATAACCCTTGTCTTTGATAGTATTGAGTATGTCATGCGGATCGCCGTCGCAGATAATCTGTCCGCCGCATAGTACATAACCTGTACGGGCGTTGACATAATCCAAAATATGTCCTGTGTGGGATATGATCAGCCCGGAGCGCGAGCGCTCTCGGATCGGATGAATCTTGCCAAGCACTTCGTTTATGAGCTGCCCAATAAGGGAGATA
The DNA here is from genome assembly GCA_009779655.1 of Dehalococcoidia bacterium. Classification (GTDB taxonomy): domain Bacteria; phylum Chloroflexota; class Dehalococcoidia; order Dehalococcoidales; family UBA1222; genus WRNG01. The sequence continues at coordinate 2,888 of WRDV01000042.1, read as the reverse complement.
TTTTCTAAATCAACTCCTGATTCCGGCTCATCCAGTAAGGCTAGATCCGGTCCTTGAGCCAAAAGCTGCAGCATCTCGGAACGCTTAGTTTCGCCTCCGGAGAAGCCCGCGTTTATGTTGCGCCCAAGAAAGTTGCTCATGTGGGATTTCTGCGCCAGCTCATCCACTATACGCTCAGCTTCTTTATCATCGCGGCGCAGACATGCCAGCACCATATCGCGCATTTTAACGCCGCGCACGACAGGCGGGCGTTGAAAAGAGATGCCTACGCCAAGTCTAGCGCGCTCATCCACAGGCATATGAGTAATGTCTTGCTCTTTAAATTTAATGCTTCCGCCAATTACGCGGTAACGCGGAAATCCCATAATCGACATAAGCAGTGTAGTTTTTCCGCCGCCGTTTGGGCCGAATATGACAGCCGTTTCGCCAGGCTTAACAGACAGATTTAGATTATGCAGGATTTCGCGGTCATCAACTGACACAGTCAGATTGTTAATCTCCAGCAGATTACCATTGCTCATACGTACTCCTTAAGCTCTAACAATGTTAAATCTTAAACCGTTTGCAGATACAAATATATAGTGAGAGTCATATTTTGGTGCCCATTATAGCATAGACGCGAAAAAAGATGCTTATTTCGGACAACTGAACCGTAACGCAGCAATAATTGATATAGTAAGCCTTGTCGCAGCAATTTCAGAGAAAATGCTTGAGTTTTATTCGTTGGCGGTTGGGTATCAAAAGAGAATGTGCAGGGTCTCACCAGCTCAAACAGTAGGCTGAAAAAAAGTCTGGCTCCCCGACTAGGATTCGAACCTAGAACCTAGCGGTTAACAGCCGCGCGCTCTACCATTGAGCTATCGGGGAGTGTACCGAACATTATATTACAAACTGCCGCTGTTGGATAGCTGCCCAGAATGTTTTTCTTGGCTGCCGAGCCAGGATTCGAACCTGGGCAAAAGGATTCAAAGTCCTTCGTGCTACCACTACACAACTCGGCACCGATTACATGAGTATATGGTGCCGAAGGTCGGGGTCGAACCGACATGAGGGTCACCCCCCAACAGTTTTTGAGACTGTCGCGTCTGCCTATTCCGCCACTTCGGCTCTTCAGCCAAACAGATTGTCAATGTGCGTCATGTGGTGCCGAGGCCCAGGATCGAACTGGGGACACGCGGATTTTCAGTCCGCTGCTCTACCTAGCTGAGCTACCTCGGCACAACTTGCTATTGTATCTGTTAAATGGCTTGAGTGTCAACATCGCTATTTGACAGTATGATGTTATCAATAAGTCTGGTTTTGCCTATAAATACAGCCATTGACACCAGTGCAGGCGATCGAAGGAACTCTATATCTTTCAAGCCGGCGTTATCAGAGACTGCGACATAATCTATCCTGATCAGCGGCTCAGATTGTATTATGGCTGTCATAGCCGGAATTATTGCTTTAGCGTCACGCTCGCCGGAAGAGTACATTCTCTGTGCTTTAAGCAGAGCTTTGTATAATACAGAGGCGGCACGGCGTTCAGACGGATTGAGGTAAACGTTTCGACTGCTCATAGCAAGCCCGTCATCTTCGCGCACTGTTGGAACAACTACAATCTCAATATTCATGCTAAGGTCGGACACCATTTTTTTAATTACTAACACTTGCTGAGCGTCTTTTTGCCCAAAATATGCTCTTGTGGGATTAATAATATTAAATAGTTTGCTGCACACTGTCGCAACGCCGCGGAAGTGTCCCGGGCGGCATGCCCCCTCCAACACATGTGTTATCCCGCTCACATCCACCCAGCTGTCAAAGCCATCGGGATACATTTCACTAGATGACGGAATAAACACAGCGTCTACGCCGCTCTGCTCTAGCCGCTTAATATCAGATTGCTCGTCGCGAGGATATTTGTCAAAATCCTCCCGAGGACCAAACTGAGTGGGATTGACGAACAGGCTGGTTATGGTGATGGTGTTTTCACTCATGGATTGTCTAACCAACGCCATGTGTCCATTATGCAAGCATCCCATAGTCGGAACAATCCCTACGCTCCCACTTAAAGCGTAGCGAAATTCGCGCATTTCTGTGATGCTTCGAATGATTCTCATTACGTTTTATGCTCAACGGCTGTCATAACAGCAGAATCTACAGAAGTGCTCTCATTAGGTCCCGGGAAACTGCCTGATTTTACATCATGCACGTACTGCGTGACGGCGTTAAGTATTTCATCGGATAAATGGGCATACTGACGCGTATGTTTTGGCACAAAGTCGCAGAATAATCCCAGAATATCGGATATTACTTGTATTTGCCCGTCGCAGCCGACACCGGCGCCAATCCCAATTGTGGGAATGGCGACTTGCTTTGAGATGAAAGCGGCCAACTCTGCTGGAATAGTCTCCAGCACAACAGCGAATGCACCGGCTTGCTCAAGCGCATTAGCGTCAGCCACTAGTCTTTTAGCAGCCTCAACGGTCTTGCCTTGCGCTCTAAACCCTCCCAACTGGTAAACTGATTGAGGAGTAAGGCCGATATGTCCCATAACCGGGATGCCCGAGTCCACCAATCGCTTTACGGTAGGCGCGGCGTTAATACCGCCCTCCAGCTTTACAGCATGCGCGCCGGCTTCCTGCATAAAACGCGCCGCATTCCTAAGAGCGTCCTCGGTATTGATTTGGTATGTCATAAACGGCATGTCGCCAACAACTAAAGTGCTCTTAACAGCGCGTGTGACAGCTTTAGTGTGGTGCAGCATCTCGTCCATATCCACGGGAATAGTGGACTCATATCCCAATACCACGTTCCCAAGACTGTCTCCGACTAGTATCACAGGAACACCCGCGCGTTCCACTATCTGCGCTGTAGGATAATCATACGCAGTGAGCACTGCAATCTTC
>WRDV01000041.1 GCA_009779655.1 Dehalococcoidia bacterium | reverse complement strand
GTGGCGCTGATACCGTCTACATCAAAGTCGCCGTAGACTGCGATTTGCTCACCGCTCAGGATGGCTTTTTGAATACGTGTTACGGCCTTGTCTATGTCTGGTAATAGCCATGGATCTGTGCAGATATGTTTGTCCGCGCTGAAAAAAGACTCTGCTTTATCAGTTTGATATATTCCTCTGTTAAATAGCAACTGCGCCAAGAGTGGCGCATATAACGCATTAAGAGTATGCTGCTCTGGTAGCGGTGGCAGAATATGCCAGCGGTTGCGGCTCAAGCGAGTGCCTCACTATAGCGCCCGATGATGAGTGTGGAGTTGTGTCCGCCGAAGCCGAAAGCATTAGAAAGAGCAAAAGACACTTTCTGACGGCGTGCATGGTTTGGCACATAGTCAAGATCGCAGTCAGGATCAGGGGTATGCAAATTGATTGTAGGCGGAATAATTCCTTCGTTGACTATTATGGCGCAGAACGCTGCTTCCAACGCGCCTGCTGCTCCAAGGAGGTGCCCTGTCATGGATTTCGTTGAGCTTATAGGGATTTTGTAGGCACAGTTTTTGAAAACACTTTTGATTGCACGTGTTTCCATTTTGTCGTTAAGTTGTGTGGAGGTGCCATGAGCGTTGATGTAGTCTATTTTATCAGGCGCTAAGTCGGCGCGCGTAAGCGCACTTTTCATGCTACGCAGTCCTCCTTCCCCGTCTGCGGCCGGCTGAGTCATATGGTAAGCATCGGCGCTAGCGCCATAAGAGACTATTTCGGCAATGATATTCGCTTCGCGTTGCAGCGCGTGTTCTGCGCTTTCCAGCAGTAATACCGCTGAGCCCTCGCTCATTATGAAGCCATCGCGCGTGGCATCAAATGGGCGAGATGCTGTCAGTGGGTTTTCATTGTTGGTTGAGAGTCCTTTTAGAGCGTTAAACCCGGCTATGCCGATTGGATTGATGGCAGCCTCTGCTCCTCCGGCAAATATAGCAGAAACGTCCCCGCGCTTGATCATTTCATATGCGATGCCTATGGCATCTGATCCAGAGGCACAGGCCGACATAGTGCAAAAATTAGGGCCTTTCGCTCCAAGCATAATGGAAACATGTCCGGCTGCCACATCGGCGGTCATCATGGGCACAGTAAAAGGACTGAGTCGCTCCGGCCCTTTATCAATAAGCACGCGCGCTTGTTCCAGTAAAGTGTTAATGCCGCCTATGCCGCTACCGATGATAACGCCAATGTTAAAAGCATTGGATGAGTCAATAACAAGCTTAGATTGTGCCAGTGCCTGTTTGGCTGCTGCAACTGCCATTTGGGCGAAACGATCCATGCGCTTAGCTTCCTTAATGCTCATATAGGAGGCTGGCTCAAAGCCTTTTACTTCACCGGCAATTTTAGTTTTATGCCGTGACGTATCAAAGTGTGTGATGGAGGCGATACCGCTTTCCCCGGCTATTAATGCCTGCCACGTACTGGTGCTATCCAGCCCAAGAGGGGTAAGCATTCCTATGCCGGTGATGACAACTCTATGATTTGTATTTGACATAAATATTACTTAATGAGCTGGTCTGATTTGAGCCTACTTTAGCATAGAAATGAATATGCTGTAAAACAACACAGGTTTGGGTATTACTTGTCAGCGACATGCATTTTTGATGAAAAGTGCCTGTTGTTTTAATACTAAACACGCTTTGGGATACTCTCTGTTATAATGCTGTGTTATGCCACAGGATATCCGTGTTGCTATTGAGACGCTGGGCTGTAAGCTGAATCAAGCTGAGTCTGAGATGCTGGCGCGGCAACTGATGGCAACAGGCTGCCGCCTAGTGCTGCCGGAGGAACAGCCAGATGTCTATATTCTTAATACTTGTTCTGTGACGCATGTTGCCGATCGCAAAAGTCGGCACTTGTTAAGAATGGCCAAACGTCGTAACCCGCATGTTATGACTGTGGCTATTGGCTGTTATGCAGAGTACGCGGCGCAAATGTTGAGGGCTCTAGGAGTAGATTTGGTGCTTGGCAATGAGGGCAAACTGCGCTTGCCGCAAATCATACGGGATAAGTTCGCTCTTTCCGGCGGCTGCAGACATGCGTTAGCTTATAACCGCACACGTGCCCTTATCAAAGTGCAAGACGGCTGCAATTGGCGCTGTTCTTACTGTATTGTGCCGCAGGTGCGCGGGCGCGAGAAAAGTGTGCCTGTGTGCGAGGTGTTGTCTGATGTGAAGAAGCGAGCTAAGGAAGGTTATCGCGAAGTGGTGCTTACAGGCACCGAAATAGGTTCATTTAATGCGGATGGTATGAAAATAAAAGAATTGTTGCAGCAAATACTTGAAAATACCACAATTGAGCGTTTGCGCATTTCTTCATTGCAGCCGTACGAAATTACTCCGGACTTACTGGCATTGTGGCACAGCCAGCGCTTGTGCCGCCATTTTCATATGTCGCTACAGAGCGGCGCAGACAGCGTGTTACGGCGCATGAAGCGCGGTTATTCCGGCGCTGACTATAAAAATGCGCTGACACTTATTAAGGCGGTTATTCCGGATGTCGCTGTTACCACGGATGTTATAGTAGGTTTCCCTGGTGAAACGGAGGACGAGTTCCATGAGACCGTGGATTTTTGCTGCAATATAGGATTTGCACGTATTAACGTGTTTCCATATTCGCCACGTCCTGGCACTGAGGCGGCTATGATGGAAGGACAGGTTTCAGCCTTTGTTAAGAAAAAACGTGTGTGTTGTATGCTGGCGCTGGCAAAAGAAGAATCTCGTATTTTCAACTCGCGTTTTGTAGACCGCGAATTACTTGTGCTGTGGGAACAATCGCAAAACGGGGTATTGAGCGGCTATACGTCACAGTATGTCCGCGTTTATGCATCTGGCGGCGATGATTTGACTAACACTATTGGTAGTGTTAGATTGCTTAAAATTTACAAAGATGGTTTATGGGGAGAAACTCAGTGATGTTATTACTACAACGAAAGGCTTGTGAATCAAAAGAAGGTTTTCTTTCGACAAATGTTAACGCAAGGTCTTTTTACAGGAGGATTATAAAATGATTTATACAAGCGAAGTGGCTGAGAACGATGCGGCTATTTGCGCTGCAGAGAGGATGTTGGCGGCGGCAAGAACGGCGCCTAAAGCTTGCGGTATGGACTTAATTGAAGCTGTGGTGTTAGATGGCGATGACAAGTCTAGACTATCGGCCGTTATGAGAGAAATAGGAGTAGGCAATAAGGCATTTTTCATTCGCGACGCAGGCAATATAGATGCTTGTCATTGTGTCGTGCTTGTTGGAGCAAGCGTTACTCCGCGTCGCTTGAATTGTGGATTATGCGGCGCTGGTAGCTGCGTAGCAGCTGGCAGAGAAGGCATTTCTTGCGCTATGTCGGTTACAGATCTTGGTATAGCAGTTGGTTCGGCTGCGGCTACAGCGATGGATTGTCGCATGGATAATCGCATCATGTTTAGCGCAGGCATGGCGGCATTACGGATGGGACTTTTCTCGGATAGGGTAAAAATATGTTTTGGTATTGGTCTTGCCACGACAGGGAAGAACGTATTTTTCGATCGTCCGTCATCTAAATGTACTTCTTAAATTCGGAAATATTGCCAATTTACAAATTTAAGAGAGCGCTCCGACAACGATTCAAAATGATACTGCTGCAAGTGGCGGAGATAATTATCAATAAAAAGTGGCGCGCCTGGTGGGATTCGAACCCACGGCACCCAGTTTCGAAGACTGGTGCTCTAATCCGCTGAGCTACAGGCGCTTGTGCCTAAAACATGGTTTTTTAAGGCCCCTTTACTTTACAATAACATTGAACAGCTAATAATTTATGTCAAAATTATGGGCGTGTTGAATAATGTAAACAAATATTCAACACGCCCATAATAAAAATGCTACTGGTTATTGTCTTCTGTTAGACTCGATGTATTGTCATCAGTCTGACTCTGCTGGGTGTCATCTTCAGTTAAATTCGACTGGCTATTATCATTCGTCAAGCTTGATGGACTCGGTTCACTTTTGACACGCTTGCGGCGTCTTTTGATTAGTAATACCATCGCGATAATTACTAACAAACCTGCAGCTATTCCAATTAGCAATGGTATAAGCGGAAAGGCTTTATTGACAGTCAATGTGCCGGAGACATACTTAAAGGTGTAGTTGTCTGCTAAGCCGCCTGATGCAGTGATGAGATATGTACCGACAGGAGACTTCTTTTCTGCCTCAGTTGAAATGGATGGCTTTTCAGTAAGGACGCTTTCATCTTCACCATTTACGAAGCCGCTGTATTGATAAGTCAGTATAGGATTGTTCTTGTTATAGCTCTTGGATTGATCGTCTGCTGTAACAGTAAGCGCTATTTTGTTTACCGTTAGCGTTCCTGAGACATATACAAATATGTAGTTGTTCGCCGTGCCGCCTGATACTGTTAGAGGGTAGTTTCCGGCAGGGGAGTATTTGTCGGCTTCTGATGTAGCTTGCGGCGTTATAGTTATACTTGAGACGGTGTCACCATTGACAAAACCGCTGTAAGAGATGGTAAATGTGGGATTATCTTCAAAGTAGTTTTTGGAACTGTCATTTGCGGCGACAGTCAGATTTGCTTTGTTAACAGTAACCTTTGCCGTACCAGTTGCTGGTTTATACAAATCCGGATAAGTCGTTGGAGTGAAAGTAAACGCATAATCAGTGGTGTTGCTGTCAGAGACGGCAGGGTTTATGCTTGTTCCGTTAGTCCATTCGCATGTGCCGTTGATAGTGATGCCAGTGACCGTGCACTTTGCACTGCTGTTGCCTAGTGAAGATGCGCTTAGTGTTTGCCCATATGTGATTGCTGATGATATTGGTGTGATTATGTCTACTGGCGTTCGCCTTGCAACGGTTGTGCTTGCCTTTGATGCTGCCTGTGAGACAGCATTTCCGTTTGTATTTAGTGCTCTTAGCTCAGGATAGTAACAATTATCAGTATCAGTGGCTCTCTTCTCAAACGCCGTGCCAAGAGTTATCTCAAAGCCTCTTGCTGTCATCTCAGCGGTGCTTTTACCTGTAGCCGTACCTGCGGCGCCTGTACCAATACCATCGCCTTTATAAATCTCGTTGTTATAGTAGCAGTTTGTAACTGTGCCGAAGAAGTTATCTCCAACAACTCCGCCGACGTCAACAGTACCACTGATGGCGCCTATGTTATAGCTGTTTTTGATAGCGCTGTCGACATAGTTGCCCCCGGCAATGCCGCCTATAGTATATGTGCCGGAAACTGCGCCGATATTATAACAACTTTCTATAGTACCGAGGTTGATTCCTATCACACCGCCGCTAGATTCAATGCCGGTGATAGCGCCGCTGTTAAAACAGTTTGTGATAGCACCATCACTTATGCCAGCAACGCCGCCGATCATGCTGTATCCGGCAACTGAGCCTGTGTTATAGCAGTTTCTAACCTGCCCGGAGGCGGCGCCAGCTATCCCGCCAGCAACGATTGTGCCGCTGACAGCGCCGGTGTTATAGCAGTTTTCGACTGGGCCAGTGATATTGTTTCCGACTATACCTCCGACATAAGCTGTGCCTAGAACAGCGCCGGTGTTATAGCAATTTTCGACTGATGGAAAGCCCAGTACAAATATGCTGTCGTCGAAAAAGTCGGTGCTGATTCCAATCACGCCTCCGACCATGCTACTGCCGCTAACCATACCGGTGTTGTAACAGTTTTCGATTCTGCCATTATAGTTAAATCCTGCCACGCCGCCCGCGATATCATTGCTGTTGACGCCGCTAGTGTTGTAGCAGTTTTCGACTGTGCCGCCGGCACTATACCCTACTATGCCTCCTATGGCCATCAAGCCGTCTACGACACTGGTATTTAAGTCCGCTGAAGGCTTGTGATAGCTATTCTTGATTGTGCTGCTTTCGCTATATCCCACCAAGCCGCCGACGAACACACTGCCCTGGACACTGCCGATATAGTAACAGTTATCGATTGTGCTACTATATACAGTTCCAACTAAGCCGCCGACCCCAAAGTTTCCTCTTATCGTAGTACCTTGAACGCCAAGGTTTCTAATTTCTCCACGAGATAAACATCCGAATAACCCGATATCATCCACACTTGGCCTGTTTATGCTAATGTTTTTAACAACGTGGTTGTTGCCATCAAATGTGCCGGCAAAAGGGTTGTTTTCGTTACCAATAGGTCTCCATCCACCGCTTGCGATGCTGAAGCCGGCTAAGTCAATGTCGGCCGTGAGCTTGAAAAATGTATCTAGATATGATTTACCGCTGTTTACGTCTGTAGCAAGCTTCGTTAGGTCGGCTAAGTCAGAGATGAGAAAAGGGCTGTTTGATGTGCCGTTGCCTTCCCATACGCCGTTGGCCGCGTTTACAGGGGTGTTGCCTGCTAAAATGCCACCAATAACCAAGCTTGTTATAAGCAACAATGGGATAATGCGTGATAAAATCCAGTTTTTAGTTAAAACATATGCTCCCAAGTTCAACACTCCTTTTCGATGTTTTTCGACGAGTTATAATAGCCATTTAGGAACAGGTATGGGGTGGGTGGAGGGATTTGAACCCTCGATCTTCAGGGCCACAACCTGACGCCTTAGACCTCTGGGCTACACCCACCACGCGCAGAAGCCATGGTTATTATAGTCAAGATGCTAACTGCTTGCAAATCATCAGTTATCCCCGGTGCATTTTTGAACAAAGCGGCGATTATACTTAACATAGGCCAATTTGATATAATGCAACAAATATTCTTCAATACGACCTCTTAATTCAAGATAAATGGTAAGTATTTGTAAAAGGAGAGTGTTTTTGTGAGTAAGTTTACTATTGTAGTTGACTCGAGCTGTTATTTGCCTGCGGAGTATCTTCACGAGCGTGGTATAGAGATTCTCCCTATGCCTTTTGAGTTGGATGGGAAAGCGTATCCATCGGGGTATTGGCAGGAAATCTCTGCAAAAGAGTATTACGGCGCGATGCGAAATGGCAGTATCGCAAAGACGTCGCAAGTCAACTCTTGGACGTTTGCCACAGCATTCACGGAGTACGCAAAGCAAGGCCGAGGTATGCTGTTCATTGGTTTGAGCAGTGGTCTTACAGGCTCATTTAAATGTGCAGAAGCTGCGCTTCGAGAAGTTAAGGAATTGTATCCGGACTGCGGAGTCTTTCTGGTGGATAGCTTGTTTGCGTCATCTGGGCATGGCCTGCTGACTATGTTAGCTGTCAAAAAACGTGAAGAAGGGTTATCTGTCGGCGAAACGGCGGCATGGCTGGAGAACAAAAAACATAGCTGTATGGGATTCTTTACCGTAGATGATTTGATGTATTTGCATAGAGGCGGACGTCTTAGTAAGTTATCAGCTGTTGCCGGCTCTGTTTTAGGGGTTAAGCCTATATTGACTGTTGCGCCGGACGGGACATTAAAAATAAAGGCTAAAGTACGCGGCCGACAAGCGGCGCTGAGATTAATGCTCAACCAATTATTGCGCTGCGTTGATTCAAATGTCGTGCTTGATACGGTATTGGTTAACCATACTGATTGTTTAGAGGATGCTCAGATATTTGCGGAGATGATTAAGAAAGCTGTGAAAGTGCGCAATATAATCATTATGGCGATGGGGCCAATTGTCGGAGCGCATATTGGGCCTGGCGCCATCACACTCCTTTTTGAGGCTGGTATGACGCGGGAGGAATACGAGTGCCTATCTGGAAAAGAATAAAGATTGGCGCGGTGGTATTTCTTGACAAAACTAATGGTTTGCTATACTACATACTGACTTATATTCACCATGTTATATGAGCTGTTGATCAATGTCACGTTACAGCCTTTTTTTGAGCCTAAATGCGAGTTTTTGAACATCTCTTAGTTGCATAATAACGTGTCATACTACGCTATGATTTGCAACAAATATTGACGGCTGCTTCATGCCTGAAAGGCAATAATAGAGTTTTACTTAGCGGTGTCTTTTACAACCGGAAAGTCACGGAACTTTTTGCCTATTGATGGATTCATCTCAGCCAGCTCCAAGACGTAATTCTCAAACTTCTTGGTGTAAGGTAATAGCACTAGGCGCTGCTTCACTTTCCTTCCGATTGGTTTAATAGGCTTACCATCTTCGGTAACTAAGTTGGAAAAGTAGACTTGAACCATGATGTGATTGACTCCATAGGGATATCGTACTCCGATTTCCGCGACTTCCTCCCATGCCATTCTATTGAAACGCCAATGGAAAAGTGCTTTGCATACACCGTTTTCGTCAACGATTGTAGCAGTGCAAGACACAAGGAGTCCTGTCAAAAATGGCAGTACGACGCCGATGAACACTATTATGCAAGTTTGTAATATTGCTGGATCG
>WRDV01000040.1 GCA_009779655.1 Dehalococcoidia bacterium | reverse complement strand
TATCGGATTTATCATGCAAGAAAGAGAGTAGGCATAGAAAATATGAGTGTGTTAGCCTTATAATGTTTGTATGTGCGGAAAGTTTTCATTAGATTAATTACAGTTGTTAGAAAATTGCTGTTTTGTAAAAGTATATTTCGGGGGTTATGAGTTATGGAAGCATCCAAACCGGAGAAAGTAAAGTTCGTAGGCGACGGTATAATAATATTTCATGACGTCGCCGGCGCCATGAAAGGAGACCGCGTAACGCGGGCGTCGGGGTATGAATCAAAGTTAGTGGCGCCGCCGCCCGAGCTGCGTATGGGGTGCGATTTGGCGTTGGAAGTAAACTTGGTGGAGCAGCCCGGGATAGAGCGTATTTTCAAGGAAAAGGATGTGCCTTATAAACATTTTATGCCTCTTGCAAAAAGTGCGGCACAGATGTGCGATATTGTTAAGGCGACTGATTTTGGCGAATGGGTTATGGTTAAATCGGGCAATATGAAGCTTTCTTTTGAAAAAGCAACAGGTTTGGTAGTTAATATTTCCGGCGGAGGTTGCCCGGACATCCCATACTTAAATGCCGAGATGGTGGGTAAGACTTTGGCTGAAGCGCCCCATCCTAATGAGTTAGGCTATACATTGTGCGCAACTATGCTACAGCGTGCGTATGAGGAATCTGTAAATATTTATTGTGGAGGCAACGGCTAATGATGCTCTTGTGCGGGACAGTTCCTGATAAGAATTTGCCTGTTACTTATGGTCAAGTGCGGCAAGACGATGACTATTTGTATGCCGGCGAACAGCGTTTTTCGCGTACTCAAGGCACAGGCGCTATGATCAGCGCTGCGCTTGCGATAACGAACTACTTTAAAATAGACGCGCCTTATGCGCTGGTGGCAGGAGATATTGGCGGCGGTGAGGGCACGCGCGATATGTACAAGTATCTTATTGAGCATATTGTAGAATTATCTCCGGATCAAGTGACATTACATTACAGCTTGCCAATCATGGCTTTGCTGAAGAAGTTATGTGAAACTATTAAAGGATGTTCTAAGCGTCCTTTTATGATTGCGGATGCCGGGGCTATGTATGCCGCTAAGGGTGCCGGACTGTCTTCTGAGTTTGATATCTTTACACCGGATCCTTCCGAAATAGCGTTCTTGGCTGACCCTCAGGCTACTCATCCGGCTTATATTTCAAACTATTTATTTGCAAGCGATGCGGAAAAAATTCCGGAACAGATTGCCGCAGCTTTCGCGAATAAGAGCGCTGCCAAGCTTTTGCTGGTAAAAGGTAAAACGGATTATGTGGCTGCTGACGGACAGATATTAAGTACTATCAATGAGCCTAACGTGCCTATGCTTGAGCCTATCGGCGGCACGGGAGATACTATTACCGGTTTGGTTTCGGCGCTTGTTTATGCAGGGCTTGAGCCTAAGGACGCTGCTGTTTATGCCTGCCGCACTAACCGCGTGGCCGGGAAGATGTTGCAGCCAACACCGGCTACCAAAGTGAAGGAAGTAATAGAGCAGTTCCCTGCGGTTGCCAAGGAGAATTATTGCTCTTGGGCGGGAATTTGCTATACCGATACTGCCAAATAAGGATGACTCAATATGTTTGAAGTAGATGTTTTAGGGCTGGCTTGTCCTATTCCTGTGGTGCGCGTGCAAAAAGCTATGGCTACTCATGCCGGAGAAAAACTATTGGTAAAGGTGGACGGGGTTACTCCAAAGGAACACGTTACACGTCTGGCTGAAAGCAAAGGTTATAGAGTTGTAGTTAATGAGCATAAGGGCGAGATTCATTTGGAATTGACCCCATGTCCTTAAGGAGCGCCGAATGGTTATTCAAATTGATTGCCGCAAACAGACTTGTCCTTGGCCTATAGTAAATACAAAAAAAGCCATAGAAAAGGCTGAAGGCGAGAAATTACTGACAATAGTTGACAGTATTGTCAGCCGCGACAACGTCAGACGTTTTGTGCAAAGCCAAGGGCATAGCGTTGAAATTGAAGATAAAGGCGGCGGGTTATTCCATATGCATATTACCCCAAAGACGGATGCGAACGGCAAGCCGTCTGTTGTGTCCGGAGCGTCGACCGCTAGCGGCGTCGTGGTTTTCATAACTACCGATAAGCTTGGTGACGGCGATGAACGCTTGGGAATAATATTAATGAAAGCTTTCCTTAATACATTACATGATTCTGAGCCCAAGCCGGAGAAGGTGATTTTCATCAACGATGGGGTTAAGTTGAGTACTGAAGGCTCAGAAATGCTCGATAGCCTTGAGGCATTGACCGAAGACGGGGTAGAGATAGTTTCCTGCGGTACATGTCTTACTTATTATGACATACTCGATAAGTTGAAGTGTGGCGTCGTCGGCAACATGTATGATATTGTGAATTCCCTACTAGAAGCAAACAAGATTATCAAGATTTAGCGTGTTGTGGCATTATCCTATATTCCGCAAAAAATAGGCACTAAGTCCGTAAAATTATTGAAGTGATAGCAACGCTCCCCTTTTGTCAAGCACCAATTAAGAGAGTAGGACGGCTTGCCGATACTCCATTTCAAATGTATTTGGTGATTTATATGTCAGTAGCGACATAATTTCATCATCGGCGCTTACACAGTTATCCGATGGACAAGCTGCCAAGCACATGTCCAATCGGATCACGGATTACAAGCTCTGCAACAGCGTCGGCACTGGTCCGGTCTTGGTTGATAAGCACCAGATGCTCTCCTTTGAAGTGCTGGATCAGTCCGGCCGCGGGGTATACGTTCAGAGATGTGCCTCCGACAATTAGCGTGTCTGCCGCGCTGATGGCAGATACTGCTCCTGCGATAATTTCTTGGTTTAACGATCCTTCATACAACACAACATCCGGTTTAATGACGCCTCCGCAAGAGCATCGCGGGATTCCCTGAGAGTGCGCTATAGTTTCCATTGGGAATGCTTGTTTGCACGATAGGCAAGTATTGTGGTGAGCGGAACCATGCAATTCATAAACTGTGCGGCTGCCGGCCATTTGGTGCAGCCCGTCAATATTTTGAGTGACCACGGCAATTAGTATCCCGGCTTTCTCCATATGCGCCAGCGTGTAGTGGGCGGGGTTGGGTTTTACCGACGGGTAGAGAAGTTTATCCTTGTAAAACCTATAAAACTCTTCCGTATGCGAAAAAAAGAAAGAATGGCTTAAAATTGTCTCGGGCGGATACGCGTAGGTGCTGTTGTAAATACCGTCTTGGCTGCGAAAATCGGGGAGCCCGCTTTCTGTGGATACTCCGGCGCCGCCGAAAAAGACAATTTGATTGCTTTCGTCGATAATCTGCTGCAATTTTGGGTACGAAGCTTCTGCCAAGATTCTCACGCTCTCTTTCAGTTATTAAATTAAAAGATTGTTCTTTACGTGGCAAAAGCTTGCCATATCGTTTTTTACTCACAAATACCGGGAGTCAGTTCATATCGGACAGAGCTGCCTCTTGCAAGGCTTCTGCAAGCGATGGGTGCGGATGCATCAAATGCGCCATATCGCGCGCGGTAGCGCCTAGTTTAACTGCCATGGCGCATTCTGAAATCAGGCTTGTGGCGCCGCTGCCAACAAGCTGCGCGCCAAGCAGTTTACCGCTGGATGCTTCAACGATTAGTTTTGCCATTCCCCGTCGCTCTCCCAGTATAGTGGCGTATGGGTTAGCTGCCATTAATGAGCGCAGGCAGCGTATCTCAATGCCCTTAACAGAGGCTTCTTTTTCGTTAAGTCCTACGCTTGCGATCTCAGGCGTTGTAAAAACACAATGCGGTATGGCGTCGTAATGCATTGCCTCATCACGCCCGGCGGCGTTGGCGGCAGCTAGGCGTCCTTGGGCGGTAGCCACATAGGCCAGCATGTTTTCTCCCGTTACGTCACCGGCTGCGTAAATATGAGACGCGCTGGTACGCATATGCGAGTCGACTACGATGCCGCGTGCTTCGTAGTTGACATAAGCAGCATCCAATTTTAAATGTGACAGGTTGGGCTGCTGCCCGACACACACGCAAATAGCGTCTGCTTCTAGGGTTGTTTTAGTATTGTTATGGCTGAGGTACATTATAGCGCTATCACGGCTAGCTTCGATATTTTGCACGGCGGCATTAGTATATATTTGTATACCGTCACGTTTTAGGGAGCGCTCAAGCACGGATGTTATCTCGGTGTCTTCGTACGGCAGAATGTTTGGTGCGATTTCTACAATGCTCACGCTGCTGCCTGCGCCGCGCATAATGGCGGCTAGTTCCAGTCCTACCGCTCCGCCGCCTATTATAAGCAGCCTTGCAGGTATGGATTTGAGCTTAAGCAAGTCGTTTGAGTATAAAATATATGGGTTGTCGCCGCCTTGTACATTCAGCCTTCGCGGAACAGAGCCGCTGGCGATGATGATGTTATCCGCATGTAGCGCCATAACATCATCATCTAATGATTTGATTTCTATATCGCGCGGAGAACTAAAGGAAGCTTCCCCTGTAATGCTTAATACATTATGCTTATCCAGCAGCTGTACCATGCCGGATTGCATAATAGAGATGACTTCGCTTTGTCGTTCCAATAATTTCTCTATGTCCAAGTTGCAGGCGCTGCCAATTATGCCGAACCGAGCGCAATCGCGCATAGAACGAAGCAGTGCTAACGAGTGTAATAGTGTTTTAGTGGGGATGCAGCCATGGTTAAGACATGTTCCTCCTAATACTGCTTTTTCCACAAGTGCCACTCGCTTACCTATTCTAGCAGCCTGCACGGCAGCGCTATATCCGGCTGGCCCCCCGCCTATTACGGCAATGTCCGCAATAATTTCGCTCATATCGTCTTACTGCAAAATCAAATTGATATAATTCTGCGCTGATAACATATCATCTAACTCGGTTATCTGGCTTGGTTTAACTAGCAGCATCCACCCCTGTCCGTATGGGTCTTTATTGACAATTCCCGGCTTATCAGCAAGCTCGCTGTTGCTTTCAACAATCGTGCCGCTTATAGGGCTTATAATGTCAGCTGCGATTTTGGAAGACTCAAAAGAGGCGAGAGGTTCTCCTTTGGTTATCTTTGTGCCGCTCTCAGGTAAATCTATGTAGACGATGTTTTTAAATTTTTCTTGATAGAAGTATGTCATGCCAAGGCGTATATTGCCGTCAGGTTCTTTTTTGCACCAGACATGACACTCACTATAAGATAGCTCTTTAGGATGCATATTCATGCCTCGTTAAATAATTTGAGTTCGCCTATTTAGAATAGCATATGTATTTTAGCAAGACAATGCTTTTGGCTTTATTACCCACAGTATTATCGTGGATACGCATGCCAGTTCGGCATTTTTATGTTGACAGCGCCTTGCGATACGTAATAAACTTACAACAGCTTAAACCACAGCTAATTTTAACCGGAGGTGAACGAGTTGCCGGAGGAAGAAAAAGATAAGGCCCTCATTGTTTTCGATTATATTTATCATGCTATGCGAGCCAAACCTGTTCTAGAAGAAGCGGGAATAAAAGCTAATGAAGTGGCTCCGCCGGTTGAGTACCGCACTGGATGCGACCTTGCAGTTGAGATTGACGCGACTGATGTAGATGCTGCAGAGGACATACTTATTGAGAAAGGCGTGATGATGTTGGATATACTATTCATGCCTAAAGGCTCTGGCTTTGTGCCGGTGTATCTTACCAAACTGATGAAAACGGTAGATTACGGCGGTTTCGTCATGGTGCGTTGCGGCAACATGAAGATTACTTATCAGAAGGGTAGCGGCAAGATAGTTAATATTTCCGGCGGCGGCTGCCCTGATATCCCTTATTTGGGCATGAAGTTGTACGGCACAATTATCGGGCAAGGCCCAAAACCGCGTGTATTGGGCAAAACTATTTGCGCCTATACGCTGGAACATGCGTATGAGAAAGCACTGGAGATCTTCAAAAAAGAGAACAAGAAAGGGAGATAGATATGCTTTTGCTAGTAGGAACAGTACCTATTGAGAATTTACCGCTTACTTATGGGCGGGTGCATTACCAGCCGGATAAGCTTACAATTGGCGACTACGTATTGGAAGGACAGTATGTTACTTTAGGCACAGCGGCCATGATTTCTTCGGCATCCGCTACCTGCCAAGCTATTGGAGCTGATGCGCCATATGCTTTGGTAATGGGCGATACCGGTATGGGCGAAGGCACAATGAAGATTCTGAAGTATCTTACTGAAGAGCTTAACAATCTTGCCCCAAGCGTTGTTACACTGCATTACATACTGCCTACGCGCGAGCAGTTTATGAATTTTGTCAACACAGCTCATAAAATGGATAAGAGACCTTTCCTTATCGCAGATGCCGGAGCATTGCTTAACGCTAAAGCGGTTAAGATGGCTCCCCAGTTTGATTTGTTTACGCCTGATCCGGGCGAGCTGAGCTTTCTGGCTGATCCGGATGCTGCGCATCCGGCCTATGTGCAGCATTTCATTTTCAGCGTGGATCAGACCGAAGTTCCGCGCTTAAGTA
This sequence comes from Dehalococcoidia bacterium, assembly GCA_009779655.1. GTDB lineage: Bacteria > Chloroflexota > Dehalococcoidia > Dehalococcoidales > UBA1222 > WRNG01. The sequence continues at coordinate 1,888 of WRDV01000040.1, read as the reverse complement.
AAGACGCGTATGACCATGGCGATGCTCCGCGTTATATGATTGTGAAAGCGCCTGTTGATCATGTAGTTGTGGAAGGCAAAACGGTTGCTACTATCAACGATCCGAATGTACCTACGATGGAACCTATCGGCGGCACAGGAGATACTATTACAGGCGAGGTTTCGGCACTTATTTCGAGTGGTATGGATGTTGTTGAGGCGTGTATAGCTGCCTGCAAAATCAATCGCACGACCGGCGAGCTGGTACAGCCCGCGCCCGATACAACAATAGCCCAGTTTATTCCGTTTATTGGGGAAGCGGCTAAAAAAGTATTAGGCAAATAGCTTTCATTTGGGAATTGGCACGTAAGCAATAGCATGGGAAAGGAGAGGTTGTATTAATGGAACAAAACATCCTGCGCCGCATTGTAAACTGGCTTAGATGGAATCTTGGCTTTAAGCTGAGTAGCAATATGGCGCTTATTACCGGTGTTACCATGGGGGTGCTGGCGGCTGTGGTGCAGGGCTATTTTGGTGTGCAGCCCCCGGCGGGTGATGGTATCTGTGCCGTGTCCCATCCGGCTGATCTTGTTAACTGGGTGGTGGACAAAGTTTTTGGCACAAGCTTTGTCAGTCATGAAATATTTATTGCTGTACCGGTCTTAACTTCAGTGGGATTCATACTGGGCTCTTACGCAGCTGCTATGCGCAATAAAGAGTTCAAGTTTCGCAGAGGACCTGTACGCGACCATATGCAGGCCTTTATTCTGGGATTTGTCATTATCAACTTCGGTATGCTATGGGGGTCATGTCCTATACGCACAGCAGTTTTAGTATCATACGGTATGTGGTTTGCTGTCTTAATATTAGGCATGATGGTTCTAGGCGTTGTTGCGGCCTGCTTGTACATTAAATGGAAAGTAAGGAGGGCAAACTGATGGACATGGCGGCATGGAAAATCGCATTGTCAACGTTGGTGCTAGGTGCAATTGTGGGATACTTGGGGCAGCGTTCGCGCTTTTGTACTATTTCGGGTGTACGCGATTTTTTCCTAGTCAAGGATAGTTACCGCCTTAAAGGCTTGATAGGCATTATTATCGGCGGCGTTTTAGGTTTTGCTCTTGTGAACAGGATGGGCGGCAAACTTGCCAACTTTACTAATCCCGGCGGCTGGGAGTTTATGCCTATGTTGCGTGACGGTTTAAATATAGCTCCGGCAGTTCTTATTCCTGTCAGTGCTGTCGGGGCTTTCTTACTGGCTTATTTCTCGGTAATGGCGGAGGGTTGCCCTTTCAGGCAGCACGTTATGGCTGGCGAAGGCAGATCATCCGGCATGTTATATATTGCCGGGCTTGTGGCCGGTGTAGTGTTTTATGATTTTGCTATAATACCATACCTACAGACACTTACTGTTACCGGCTAGGGGCCTATTTGAAAGTGTTCTAAATTGCGGTAAGTCGTATTTTAAGAAAAATGAGACGGCGGCTATACACAGGAAATAATTGGTGTGTATATTACGTCGGCATTTAAGTATAGAAATTTATATAGTGTTCTAGTACGCCGTGTGGCTTTCTGTTAACCAACATGGAATTGCAATATATTATCTCCTACGTAGTAGTAAAAAGCCGCCGAGGAAGCGTTAACTAAACCAGCGCAAGTTCTTATTAGATCGGTTATCAAGAGATTGTGCAGCGGCACTTGGATGACTGTACTTATCCTTATATAACTTGGTACTATTGTTGTCTCTGTTATGTTCGCTATCTTAATTATGGCTTTGATTTAAGTAAATATAGCATATTGACTTATCATAGACTATCATGTAGGCTGTAATCACTAGGAGGTGATTACGAATGGCATTACCGGTATCAAATGATTTACGCAGGGCGATTGTAATTCACAAGAAGAATAAT
>WRDV01000039.1 GCA_009779655.1 Dehalococcoidia bacterium | reverse complement strand
TACGGCGTCCCCGGTATAATCGCAACAGTCGCATTACTGATTTACAGCGCAATCGTATTAGCCATTTACAAGCTCCTTCCGGTAACAATTACCATGCCGAGTATCGCAGGCTTTGTTATATCTGTGGGTATGGCTATTGACGCCAACGTGCTTATATTTGAACGCCTTAAGGAAGAACTGCGCTCCGGACGCGATTTACACAAAGCTATAAGTGAAGCTTTCCGGCGCGCATGGCCTTCTATTCGCGACAGCAATATATCAACATTCATCACCTGCGCTATCCTTTACTGGTTTGGCAATACATTCGGCGCTTTCATGGTAAAAGGCTTCGCCACAACGCTATTTATCGGCGTGGCAGTCAGCATGTTAAGCGCCGTGCTAATCACGCGCACTTTCATCGACATACTTATCGGCGAGGGTATCATCAAAGGCCTAACCATACATGAGGTCAAGAAAAATGTTTGATTTAGTAGGCAAACGATTCTGGTTTTTACTGTTCTCAACACTTATTGCCATCCCGTGTATCATTTCGCTGGCCGCCTTCGGGTTGAAGCCGGGGATTGATTTCAGGAGCGGCACTACCATGACTATCTCTTTTGGCGTTGATGTAACTGAGACACAGCTACGCGACGCGCTGGCCGATATAGGTTACAGCAACATTGTAATACAGCACACCGGAGATGATGATTTTATCGTGCGTATGGATTTAATAGACACAGAGCAAAACCGGCAGCTGTTAAATCATCTGGATACCCGTTTTGAGACTACAACAGAGCAGAAAGAATTTGCCACTGTTTCTCCGGCTATCGCTTCACAGACAGTGCGCAACGCCATTATAGCCGTCATGGGGGCTTCTGCCGCTATTCTGTTGTATATAACATTTGCTTTCCGCAGGATGCCGAAGCCTTTCCGCTGGGGCGTCTGTGCCATCATCGCTCTGATTCATAACGTATTGGTTGTAACAGGTATATTCTCAATATTGGGATGGGCTGCAGGCGTTGAAATCGATGCACTTTTCATCACCGGCATGTTAACAGTGGTAGGTTACAGCGTGCATGATACCATCGTAGTATTTGATCGCATCCGCGAAAACATGTCGCGCATCAGAGGCAGCTTTGAGAGTATTGTTAACACCAGTATACTGCAAACTTTGACGCGCTCAATTATTACGCCTCTCACATTAGTTTTCGTGCTACTGGCGCTCTTCTTACTTGGCGGCGCTACTATCCGTTATTTCACACTGGTACTTATTATCGGCTGCATCACGGGAACTTATAGCTCAATATGTAACGCCAGCCAGCTCCTTGTAATATGGGAAAACAAGGAGTGGTACAGGCTTAACCCATTCCGTAATCGCAGTAAATCCCAAATGTAAATATTAGCAATTTAAGCTACAAACAAAAACAGGTTGATGGTTATCAACCTGTTTTTGTTTGTCTTCTATACAGTCAGGCAAATTATTCAGTTAGGCTCACTCTTGTGGCAATTCAGTCGCAAATCGGCTCTTCACAGCTTCACTAAGAAGATATTCAATTTGGCTATTAATCGATCGGAAATCATCTTCCGCCCATGAAGCAACCTTATCCCATAACGCGGGTGCTAGCCTCAGCAAAACCTGCTTTTTGGCACATTCTTTGCTTTTCAGCGCATTCTCGCGCCGCAGTATCTCATCCTCCAGATCATTTATCTGCTTAAGCCGCTTTTGCAGATGCTCCTCGCAATTTACTATATCCATGGGATAATACTTCTTTCACGAGAAGCCTAATATATCGACCCGCTGTTTATAACAGGCTGAGCATCTCGGTTTCCGCAAAGCACCACAAGCAAATTCGAAACCATGGCAGCCTTGCGCTCTTCATCAAGCGAGACAATATTACCCTCGCAAAGTTTGTCAATGGCCATTTTAACCATACTTACAGCACCGTCAACAATTTTCTGTCTGGCAGCAATAATAGCCTCTGCCTGTTGACGCTGAAGCATGGCCGCGGCGATTTCCTCTGCATAGGCAAGATGCGTTATGCGAATTTCCTCAACAACAAGCCCTGCATTATCAATGCGTTTTTGAAGCTCTGCTCTCATGTTCTCGGCAATTTCAACCGCGCTGCTACGCAAAGTCTTTTCTTTAACGCAATCATCATCAGCAGCGTCGTTTATTACATCATACGGATACAATCGGGCAATATTACGAATAGTAGAATCTGTTTGAATACTGAGATATTCGCGGTAATTCTCTACCGAAAACACCGCCTGCGTGGGGTTCTTCACATACCATATAACAATAGCGCCAATAATAATTGGGTTGCCTAAAATATCATTTACTTTCTGGCGCTCATTATCCCACGTCTGTTTTTTCAGCGAAACCGCCTTAGATTCAGATACTGCCGCCATGGAATTTATACCCTGTTTTGATGCTTCCTTCGTCGCATTATATGTAGGATTGAAAGCCGCGCAGAAAGGGTTGATATAGAAGAAACCCGCTTTCTTAATGGTACCGTAATAAACACCAAACAGCGTAAAAATCTGCGCTTCATTCGGACGGACGATTTTAAACCCGGCAGACATTATGCCAAACAATATCCATCCCAGTATACTGCCGCCAAGTAAAATACCGCCTAATACAAACACTTCTTTTGCCAGATAAACTACACCGAACACAAACGCAACCGTTGAGACGATAAATCCGAGAATCACCAAAAACAACATTAGAAAACCACTGGCCGGACGCAGCTCTTTTTCAATAACGACATTCGGTTCCATTTACTCTCCTCCTATGAGTTATGATATCATAATGCTATCATTATGGAATTATCGTTGTCAAGCAAACCGCGCAACCACGCCGGCATCAAAGCTATAATAGGCAATTGGATCGAGGCGGGCAAGCAGAAACTACAGGCACATGCACACAACTAAATGGTACAGCTTTATGAGTATTTGGAATCACGACAAACCATAACCGCCTACAAAAACGGTGGTTATGGCTCTAATTGGCACCAACAAAATTATGGGCGAACTAACATTATTGGCACACGCGCACCAAGCATAACTTCCTCCGCTGTATTACCATAGGCCCAGCGGCTAATACCTGAGCGGCCGTGAATCACCATAGCAATGAGATTGGCGCGGTGCTCTATTGAAGCATTTAGAATTTCCTGCGCCGGATTGCCAAAAGGCAGATTACTACATACCTTAAAACCGGCTTCCTTAAAGTGCTTCTCTACATTAGCCAGATAAGAACCTGCCTCAAGTTTGCATTTAAGTTTCTCTTGCTCTACACGCATCTCCCAGCTTTCAGCCTTACTTGACGGGTAGTCTGAGGTAACATCTGCAGGCCGGCAAACACGGATAAGTATGATCTGCACGACTTCTTTGCCCCATTGGGCAGCTAATGCCTCAACGTGCGATAAAATGGACTCCGCAGAGCGGGTGCCGTCCAGGGCTACCAACAAGCGGCGCTCCGGAAGCTGATCAAAAATTATGGCATCCTCAATACCTGCGCGTACCAACAACACAGGCACTTCCGATAAACAAAGTACTTTATATGCTACGCTGCCCATAGCCCAGCGGCTTATACCAGAACGCCCGTGAGTTGCCATTAGGATAAGGTCAACGCCATTGCTTGATGCATAGCGCAAAATCTCGTCTGTGGGATTACCCTTAAGTATCACCCCGCGCACATTTACATCAACATTGCCCAGGGCTTTACGCGCCTCAGCGCTGATTTTGCCCGCCGTGTTTTCAACATAGGCGCCATGCAAACTAAGCGTAGACTTCTCGCGGCAGACATGCAACAATATCACCTCAAGTCCGACGAAACGCCCGGCCAACTCCCTGACATAGTTGAAAGTAATCTCGGAAAGCTCTGAAACATCGAGAGGAACCAGCATTTTTTTAAACATATCATTTATCCTGCTACTTCTATTCAAGTTATTCGAATACCACTACGACATGTCCTATTCAATATGATTTTACCATAAACTACTACTTGCTACCTTGTTTTTCTACCCCATTTTTACATACTCAAACTAAGACGAAATCGGCAATATGCGGCTTAGATATAAGCAAGAAGCGTAGCTTATATCATTATTCCATGTTTAGCAAGAGTTCTGCTACGAATGAAATGTCATGTTTATTACCTCATACGCATTAGTCTTAGACGGCTAAATTCGATTGCGCCCTAATTAAACGAGCGCTATAATGTTAGAGATATTTCCAGATGGGAGCTTGAGCGTATGGGTTACGAAGATCATAAACATCTTGCGCCACAAAGTGTCAACTGTGCGGTTATTATAATCTCTGACTCGCGCACTGAAAAAACAGATGAGTCTGGCAAGCTGCTGGTCGAAGGACTGAGCGCCGCAGGGCATCAGGTACACGACTATACGGTACTCAAAAACGATGCTATTTCCATACGCAATAAATTGGCGGATCTGCTACACTCCACCGAAACACAAGTCATCATCGCCAGCGGCGGTACCGGCGCTTCCAGATTAGATATAACCATTGAGACCGTGCTGCCGTTACTGGAGAAAAAACTTGACGGATTCGGCGAATTGTTCCGCTATCTAACTTATCAAGAAATCGGTACAGGCAGTATACTCAGCCGCGCCTGCGCCGGAGTAGCCTTGGGCAAAGTCATCATATGCCTGCCCGGCTCACTCAAAGCAGTTAAACTTGCGCTGGAGAAAATCATCATCCCCGAGATATGCCATTTGGTAAGAGAGGCCTCAAGATGAGGCATGCTGATCTTGTATCGCTAGAAAAAGCTCTGGCACTACTGGATGAAGCCGTCATCCCGTTGCCGCGCACAGAACACTTGCCGTTAGCTATGGCGGCAGGACGCGTTCTCGCACGAGACGTGCGCGCGCTTCATTCCACGCCTCCATTCGACCGCGCCACCATGGACGGTTATGCCGTTATCGTTGCCGACGTTCAAGACGCTACCCCTGATAACCCTGTAGTATTGCCCGTCATTGAAGAAATATTCGCCGGAAACATGCCGCAAAAAACTCTTTTGCCGGGTCAAACAAGCCAAATCGCAACCGGCGCCAGGTTGCCGAAAGGGGTCGAGTCTGTAGTCATGGTGGAAGACACCAACAGGAGCGGCAACCATGTCAGTTTTTATAAAGCAGCAAGCCCAGGAAACTATCTCAATAATGCCGGCTCCGACATCAAAGCCGGAGATTTACTGCTGCAAAACGGCGTATTGCTTAATCCCGCCAAAATAGGAGCGTTGGCATCGCAGGGGTTAACACAAGTGGAAGTTTATACTAAGCCTATTGTTGCCATTATGCCAACCGGTGAGGAAATTGCCATGCTAGGGCAACCGCTGAAAGACAGCCAGATTTTCGACATAAACTCACACAGCGTGGCAGCCGCTGTCATTCAAAACGGCGGCGAGCCATGGATGCTGCCTATTACAGGAGATAATATAGATCATCTGCAATACAGCCTAGAACAAGCGCTGAATGCTGACATCGTAATTACTACAGGCAGCTCATCTGTCGGCGTAAAAGATTATCTCTCAGACATTCTGGCAAAAATGGGCGATATCAAGTACCACGGAATAAGCATTAAGCCAGGAAAACCCTCTGCTTTCGCTATAGTACACGGCAAGCCGGTGCTAGGGTTGCCGGGAAACCCCACTTCTTGTCTTATCAATACATACCTGTTGTTAGTGCCCGTCATACGAAAATTGGCGCACTTACCTCAGGCGCGTAACTCTTGTATCAATGCGATACTGGCAGAAACCATACGCGGTGTAGAAAGCAGAACCCTTTTTCTGCCGGTACTGTTGCGTGATGGCAAAGCATGCAACGCTTTCAAGGGCTCAGGCGCTATTACCAGTGCGGCTCACGCCGACGGCTACATCGTAGTGCCGCCAGATACCGAGCTGCCTGCGGGTCACAGCGTTAGCATCACACTATTCTAAGCAATCTCTAAAACCGCCTACTAATGACATGTATGCGCATTACTCGTGCCCGAAACGCACTCACTTTGTGCTACAGTCATGGTTAATAGAGGTGCCCTCCAGTCTTGCTTTGGCTCATTTACACGACAAATGGAAAACACGGCGTAATCACTAACAAAGAGGGCATCTATGACGCCCTCTTTGTTGATAGCAGGGTAGGAAGTTAACAAATATATGAGAAAATTTGCACTTTTGACCATGTCACTAATCGCCCTGTGCATCATGCCCGGTTGCGGCCCAATAATTATAAGCGAGATATATGATCATTACGTGGAATATAAGTTTGTATTGCCGTTTGACCACTCCGTTAGTAATTATGCCGGGAATGTTTATTTTGATACAGACTATTCTATGGAACAAATGGTCGAACTGATTAGTGAGGCAGGCTATAACGCGAGTTTGCACAGAATTGATAACATAAAAACAATATTGATTTCTGCTCAAAAAGACGGTTTCACCTATTACTTCATTCTTTGTGATAAAAACTACAATGATAATGGCACTAGCTATATTTTGATGAGTGCTAGAGCAACTATCTATTTTGAGAATGACGATGCGTCGAGTATCGGCGGTAGGGAACTTGCATGTGACTTTTTGGCCCCGCTTCACATACTAGAGCTTAGAGACCGCCCTGATAAGTGGAGACTGTTTGGTTCATTTGAAGACGTAGCGGGGTTTTACCGCGCAACCGGTAGAGACGATGTTGAAATCGATGATATAAATAAGACAGTCTTGTTTCGCTGCGAGAGTTATCCAAATCTTGGTATTAGCGAAAGAACGATTATTATACAGTACGCCGCAACTGAAACCGGGAATTATTTGAAGATAAGACCGTTGCCGACAGACTTAACATGAGCGACACTGTCTAAAAATGTATGCGGTGTAAGGCAAAAGTATGATGCAGTAAAATGCAAAACGAAAATGGCTTGCTGTAAGCCATTCCAACCGGACATAGAAGATGATCGATCCCCTCCGGCTGTTTTATCCCTTAGACTAGACTGCTAAGTTCTTTCCGAAGAAGTACTTCTTCGGAAAGAACTTAGGACTTGATTGGTTTAGATTATGTAAAGTGGATTATCGGAAGTTGCCTTTTATTGTTATACCATATGTCTCATGCAGACACTTTTAATTATATAATCTCTTACGCAGGCGCCTGAATTACTGCGACGCCATCCCCTGCTTTTACCACACCGCCCTTAATAACGCGAGTGAATATGCCCTCAATCGGCATAACACATGTTCCAACCTGCTTAAATATCTGACAACGATCATGACATGTTTTGCCGATCTGAGTCACTTCCAATACAATCTCATTGCCAACACGAATACGCTGTCCGATAGGCAACTCATAAAGCACAAGGTCGCCGCCCTCTACGGTCAAATTCTCAGCGAAATCTCCGGGACCGACATCTACGCCCATATCGCGCATTTTATTAATGCTGGTCATGGATAACAAACTGAGCTGACGATGGTTACCGTCGCAGGCATGAGAGTCCCCAACAAGCCCATGATCTTCCCTTAAAACGCCCTCGCAGACATCGTGCTTTTTAATACCTTTTTTTTCGCTGACACATACCGCAACAATTTTGGCCATTAGTTTTTCTCCCCCCTGATAAAAGCGCCGCTCTTGCCGCCACTTTTCTTTTCTAGCTGTACACTATCAATAATCATACCGCGATCAATGGCCTTACACATGTCATATATGGTAAGACAACTGACACAAACAGCCGTAAGCGCTTCCATCTCCACGCCGGTTTTGCCAGTGCATTTTACCCTTGAAGTGACCTTTATATAATCATCGCCTATAAAATCAAAACCTACGGCCGCTTCTGTGACAAGAAGCGTATGGCATAACGGAATAAGGCTTGATGTTTTCTTAGCAGCCATGATGCCCGCCACGCGCGCTACAGCAAGCACATCGCCCTTTTTCATCTCCATCCGGCGGATTTTAGTCTGCGTTTCCGGCTTCATGCGTACACCGCCGGTGGCAACAGCCTCACGCTCGGTGTCTGCCTTAAGTCCAACGTCTACCATACGCGCCTCGCCTGCCTCATTTACATGTGTCAGCTCAAGCATGTCCTACCTCTTTTGCCCGTATTGTTACAACTAGCCGCCTATCTGGCGCATGTTGCGCCCATGCGGGACTATATGTTCATCCAATCGATGTTTTTCATGTTTCATTCCTGCCGCTTGTAACATGAGATCTCTCAACGCTTCGTCAGATGCCCCATTACGAAGCGCCATTCTCAAATCAACTTCATCCTCGCGCAGCAAGCACGGGCGTAGCTTGCCGTCAGCAGTGAGACGAAAACGATTGCATTTATCGCAAAAGCAATTTGTTACCGGTCCAATAAGGCCAATTCTGCCATTGCCGCCTTTAAGACGATAATATTTTGCCGGGCCATGTCCGTCAGCAGAGTGACATGGCTCCATCGGCCCAAATTCACGCTCGATAAGCCCGCAGATTTCATCAATGGAAATCATCTTATACCCATTAGGGTTTTCCACCAAAGGCATTTCTTCAATAAAACGCACTGTCCAGCCGTCAGTTAAGCTCTT
>WRDV01000038.1 GCA_009779655.1 Dehalococcoidia bacterium | reverse complement strand
TTTGCAGAAAACAATGCGGAAACTGGCAAAAACCGTGTTGAACTAGTACTGCAAACACGTGATCCATTATTCGACAGCGATATGGCTTGGGTTGATACAGATATTCCTTTTAATAGTGTGATTTCAGCAAAACTTCCAGTGCAAACTGAAATAGCAAAAGCGGCTATAGCAAATGAGCCAATCGTCAACCGAGTAGTGTTAAACGATGCAAAAATCGTTGAAAAGACGATAAATACCAATCTTGATAAAACAATTGCTGCTAAAACTACGTTCTCAACTATTTCTCAAGGTAGTATTTCGCAGATTGATAAAGACATATATATATTACCAACTGTTGTTGGCAGTATAGGAAAAGAGAATATGCCACTTCCAGAAATCACTGGTGGTCCATTTTTTAATACTTCTTTGACTTTGCAAAAAGCGAATGATAATAGGCCGTGTCGTTTGATGTTGCGCGAATTTGAGTGTTACTACAAACACAAATCCAATGATCCTACCGATAAAGAGGAGAGAGTTGTATTTGCATGTATTATTCCGCTCGAAAAAGTATGAAATATGATGGAATTACCATATTCACATTGCCACTAAAGAGCGGCCCGAATCTGATACTAGTAAATTTAGAAGGCAGAGAGCGGACGGCAATATAAAGAAGGATGCCTTTCTGCGCGACCGCCAGGTGGTGCTTATGCTAGTGTAGTATGGCTTCCAAGTTATTCATATTTCGTTGTGGCACATTGTTTGGCAATGGGTATAATTATTGAGGACAGGACCACACAGCCTCGTTTCTCGCTGCTTTCCATATCAGGTGTGCTGCTATTTGGGCTAATAGCTATTGGCGACACTATTTAACTAATTGCCCATTTCTTCTGCCGGTTATATACTTTGATCTATGAAAACTAGTGATTTTGATTATTACTTACCGTCTGAACTGATTGCCCAAACGCCAATTGAACCACGCGACTCATCGCGCTTAATGTTACTAAATCGTGCTGACGGTAGTATACAACACAAAGCATTTCATGACATAACGCAGTTTTTGAGGCGCGGTGATGTTCTTGTTATGAACAATTCCCGTGTTATTCCGGCGCGGTTATTCGGCAAAAAGGTCGGCACCGGAGCAAGCGTAGAGATACTGCTTCTTCGCAGATTGGCAGCAAATCAAACATGGCAAGCGCTTGTTAAGCCAGGCAAGTGCCTGCCGGCCGGCTCGGTGGTTGTACTGGACAATAGTGATGGCCCGCCGGTCACTGCAGAAATACAATCTATTCTGGATGACGGTATTCGTCAAGTAGTTTTCTCAGAGGAGCGGCCGCTTAATGCATTGGGCAATATCCCATTGCCGCCGTATATACATGCGCCGCTGGGTGACAAGGAACGTTACCAAACGGTTTATGCTAATGCACCGGGTTCTGTTGCCGCGCCGACGGCCGGACTGCATTTCACAGCAATACTGCTTGATGAATTGCGCGCTATGGGTATAGAAATACTGGAAACCACGCTGCATATAGGACTTGATACTTTCCGTCCCGTGACAGTGGATGATCCGACACAGCACCGTATACATAGTGAGTATGGTATCGTAACAAAATATGTTGCTGAGAGGGTGTCTCTTGCCAAATCCGAACAGCGCCGTGTTGTCTGTGTTGGTACAACGTCTGTACGATTGTTGGAATATGCCGCCGGCAGAAGTATTAGTGCTCCGCTTGAACCTTTCAGCGGCTGGGTGGACCTGCTCATTCTTCCGGGTTATAGGTTTCGTCTGACTGACATAATGCAAACAAATTTTCACTTGCCTAAATCAACGCTGTTGATGATGGTAAGCGCTTTTGCAGGCGCTGAGTTAATCAAACGCGCATATGCCGAAGCTGTAGCGCACAAATATCGCTTTTATTCATTCGGCGACGCAACGCTAATTATATAAGGGCGAGCTGAGAGATGTACGATATGAGAGAAGATTGGTCTGATATTACAGAGTCTAAGCGAGCTGAGCTTTTTCCGATTATTCTTGAGTCGCACAATCCCGCATGGAAAGACTACTACACACAAGAAAAAGAGCGTCTCAGATCAATCTTTGGAAGTAGTGTCATACGGATTAGTCATATCGGCAGTTCAGCTGTTGCCGGATTAATCTCAAAGCCAACAATTGATATTCTGCTTGAGGTGTCACAGGACATTGATTTGAAGCCGATTACCAAAATATTACTAGAGAAAGGTTATGTTGTTAATAATCCCACGGGAGACATTGTGATGTATATAAAAGGCTATACCCCTCGCGGATTTTGCGGTCAAGCCGTGCATATACATGTTCGGCATAACGCAGACTGGGGAGAGTTATACTTTCGTGACTACCTGCTCCTGCATCCCGATGTCGCTAAGGAATATGGGTTTTTGAAAATCGAACTTAAAGATAAGTTTCTGCATGACAGAGACGGCTATACAGAGGCAAAAGGTGCATTTATCAAAAAACATACAGCACAGGCGCGCATGGAGTTAAGTGCAAAATATGCGCCTGTGCGATAAAAGGACGGTAGGTAAGGTTCTGAGGCACCAACTGATCTATGCTTGCCATCACTACTTGTGCTGTATTCATCCGATATCAAAACCCTACAAAATCTTGACATCGCCTCCGTAATTCCCGCAGGTTGCCATCTGTTAATTTTCATATTATTATATTGGCAGGATTACTACAATAGGGGTGAGTCATGTCAGAAATACTTGGCAAAGTAGAAAAGCCGGAAGCGGAACAATTCAAAAACGGACGCAAACTGTTTTTTGTGCCATTAATGGTCGTGTCGCCGCAAGAAAACATAACCATTACTGATTTAGCTGGCAAATATTGGATAGAGGCCGCTGAACAACTTAATAATTTGGAATCAAAGCTATCGCAGATTAAGCGCATTTATCACGAGTTGCTGCCGAGTGAAGAAAGTGTTAAACAACTAGAAAAAATGCAAATTGGCAGTCGTAGTATTGTAGAATCATTAATGGCCAGCGGTGCCGTTATAAGTGAAATTGAAGATGACGATCTCATGCGTGAATTTCTTGATTGGAACCTATGCCTATCGTTGCAATTGCAAAGCCCAAATGTTTTCAATAAGATATACGACTCTTTCAAAGAAACCCTCCGGCAGCGAAATGAACATATTACCAAGCGCATTGATGAAACTCTTGAAGATGATGAAAGTGCCGTGCTGTTCATGCGTGAAGGGCATCATATACAATTCCCTAATGACATACAAATATTTTATGTTGCCCCGCCGACTCTAGACGCATTGAAACGTACATTACGCGAACAGTATGAGGCTAAGTCATTTCAACAAAAAGATTCCGCGAGTGCTTAACAGATAGCCATTTCAGATATATAACTTAGAAATGGAATGCTAAATAATCAAGCTGCTGAGAAAATGCGCGCAAAAAACTACTTGCCATGGCGGTTTCATAAGGCAACAAGGCTTGGCCGAATGCTGCGAAACTATTGGCCGCTTCAAGCAGCGAGAATATGCAGATTATTAAACTTTGTATCTCATAAACACTCTGGCTCGTTTGGAGAACATAAACAAAGGCGCGCGCTTAAACTCAACAAACCCAAAGGCGCTATAACACTTTAAAGCCTGGATATTGGTACTGTCCGCATCAAGAATAAACTCATTATATTGCGAATTATTTTTAATAAGCTCTCTTAATATTTCTTTTGCAACGCCTTTTCCTCTCTCTTGTGCTAAAACGCCGACGACGTCGATATACCCTGTTGTTGCAGGATATATAAGCGGGCGCATGAGCTCAGAGCGGACTATTCTGAAAACGATCCGTCCGCGAATAGCTCCAAGATGCTTTGTGCAATCACTTTTTGAGGCACTGATAGCTCTTCCTGTGCAGTCAGCGCATGCGGCAGCGCCTATTATGGCATCACCCTGCTCCGCTACAAAAAAGCGTCTTATGTCGATGCCGTTCCCAAAGATTTTGACTATGCGTTCTGAGTCTTTAGACAAGAGCGATAGAGCTTTCTCAAAGCTATACGCAAGCGTTCTGGCGATATTCATTCTATCGCTTTCACGCGCTTTTCTTACAGCATAATTCATGTTATATCATCTAATCCTTCAAGCATCCGATGGGGAATTTAATTTACAGCTCTGTATACCATGGTTATATTGTCAACGCTCCCCAAACTTAATATCACCGGCAACCAGCAGCCAAACAACGGCGATAAATGTGCCTAATATGGCGCCGGCAAATACCTGAAACGGCGTATGTCCGATAAGCTCTCTTACATCGCGCTGAATATCCAATGGGCGCCGTTCGCGCAACTCCTGCAATATACGGTTAAGAACAACTGACTGACGGCTCACAGAAAGGCGTACCCCTGCAGCGTCGTACATGACAACAGCGGCAAAGACAGCGGCGATTGCGAACTCAACTGAGTTAAAGCCAAGAAGTAATCCTATTGATACCGCAAGTCCGGTAACCAGTGAGCTGTGGGAGCTTGGCATACCGCCAGGACGAACGAAGAATCGCATATCAAATTTTCTCTCTCTAATTATGCCGCTCACTACCTTGATTGCTTGCGCCGCAAACCAAGAGGCGGCGGCGATATACAGAGATTCGTTTAGCACAATGACTTTTACCTCATCCTTCTTTTAAATGGCGCTGAGGGATCTATATGAGACGCTTGAATAGGCGGCAACTGCTTTTCACGGCGGCGCATTTGATAGTCCTTGAAGCAACGTAAGCCCTCGTCATCAGAAAGATCATTCCAGTAGCTGAAGTAATCTGCTATATAGAACTTAGGCATATCCGCGACTTCTACCGCTATTACACGGTCAGCAGCTTTTTTCACTGCGGTTACAGCTTTCTCTGATGCTGCCGGAATAGCAACAATAATACGCGACGGCTGACGACGGCGAATTGACTCTACTGCGGCAAGCATGGTGTATCCGGAAGCTAAACCGTCGTCAACGATAATAGCTGTTCTGCCCTTAACAATAGCCAGCGGGCGGTTATTACGATAGAGCAATGTGCGCTGTCTTATATCATTGCGTACTTTACTAACCTGATAGTTAATCTGATGTTCGTCAAGATTAATCGCCCTTAGCACTTCTTCGTTAAAAATAGTCGTCCCGTCATCGGCTACAGCTCCAAAACCGCCGCCGGGAAGTAGCGGAATAGGAAGCTTGCGCGAGACCACAATGTCCATTTCGATCTCAAGAGTAAGCGCCAATGCCGCAGCGACGGGAATTCCGCCGTTGGGAATAGCCAGCACAATAGCCGATGAGTTGGCATGCTCCTCAAGCCTAGTCGCAAGCATTACACCGGCAGCATAACGATTCTCAAACAAAGGCAAACGGGGTGACATGTAAGCTAGTTTCTCCTATTCTTATTGCCTTAATTATAAATCAAAATTGCTTTTTTGTTTGCGCCAAATAATTCCTTACTATACAGATGCATAAGCATTAGAAATTAAGGCGCTCTTCTTCCACTTCTCTAATAATATCCGTGCTCATCTGAAGCAGCTTAGCAATGGTTGTCTGAGAATAGCCATCCTCTTTTAATTCAAGGTACTTCTCAAGCGCTTGTATGGGTGTCAAGGTTTCTGCCGAGACGTCTCCTAACCTAGGACGCGCTACGCGCTTTATATTGCGCGATATATCGAAATAAGAGGCTTTAAGCTGCGACTGCACGAGCTGGCGCAAGCGCGTTTCATCCACGCGCCCTGCACATTCCTGAGGCATGGTGAGTTCTAATCTAATAATATTTCCGTTAATATCGGCGGCGGCGTTCTCAAGCAGTTTTGCCAAACTCTCTGTGGGAGCTGCATCGTCAGGTAATATGGTTGCTTTGATATTGACAAAGCGCCGCCCATGCACGCTATGAAACGCATAGGAGGTGTTCCGTTTTTGGCTCTTATTGTCTATTTCGACGAGATAGAATCCCTTTTCATCGTTCTCATCGCCGAAATCGAGGCGTTCCAGCGAGCCACAGTATACTACAGGCGGGCTCTCGTTAAGCACTTGGTGGCGGTGTATATGTCCCAACGCCACATAATCAAATACTGAATGCGCTATTGAGCTCACCAGCAATGTATGTTCGTTGCCAATACTCATAGTGCTCTCTGAACTGGTGTGCGCGCCCTGTACCCAAACGTGCGTTGCCAATATAGCCGGAATGGAAGGATCAAGTTTAGACGTAAAATCATCAACTATATTTGTCAGAATCTGCGACATCTTCTCATTCAGCTGGTTAAAATCAAGTCCGCGCACATCTTCGCGCGCAGCAACAGCAGAACGTTTAAGCCACGGCAGCGCGGCAATTTGTATGATGCCCGACTTGGTTTGCACAGGACACAACTGCGGTTTGGAGGCCACTGTGACGCCGGAAATACCAAGCGTGTCAAATATTTCAACGGTATTGGCGCGTTCTGATGCGTTAGGCATATCATGATTGCCGGCAAGCAGGAAAATGGCTATTCCACTATCGGACAAACGCTTAATACGCCTAGCAAACTCGCGCTGTTGCGTTTGAGATGGGGAGCGGCTTTTATAGGCATCGCCGCAAAACAGCACAAGATCAATATGCTCCTCTATGGCAAAACTTACCATATGGTCAAAGGAAGCTAAGAAATCACTCAGCCGTGAAGAAGCGCCGCTTTCAGAATTGATACTGCCGTACGTCTCTACTCCCAAATGAAGGTCGGCAAAATGAACAATTTTCATTTACCAGTTCCTGTCGAGCGGCACCTATATAGCGAGCCTTTCGGATAAAACAGCCTTAAGCTCAGTAATCGCAATACGTTCTTGCTTCATGCTGTCGCGTTCGCGGATGGTAACGGCCTGATCTTCCAGCGACTGGAAGTCAACTGTAACGCAATATGGCGTGCCAGTTTCGTCTTGGCGGCGGTAGCGCCGCCCTATGCTTTGAGAGTCGTCGTATACCGCAGCGTATGACTGACGCAAGTCGCAGTAAATCTGCTGCGCCAGCGGCGTCAAGGTATCCTTTTTTGAGAGCGGCAGCACCGCTACTTTGACGGGTGCAATAATGGGGTTGAGACGCAGTACAACACGAACCTCATCTTTGTCAGGCTCTTCATCGTAGGCATCGGCGAGAAATGCTAGCATCGAGCGATCCACGCCTGCAGACGGCTCAATAACGTAAGGCACAATAGTCGCCGATATGCTCTCATCGAAATAAGATAAACCTTTGCCGGAGTACTTAGAATGCTGTTTAAGATCGAAATCACCTCTGTTGGCAATGCCCTCAAGCTCGCCCCAATTCCAAGGAAAACGGTATTCAACATCGGTACAACAGAGGGCATAGTGCGCAAGGTCTTCCTTCGGGTGCGGACGCAAACGCAGATTTTCTGGCTTAATGCCAAGCTTTATATACCATTCCATGCGGGCATTTACCCAGTAGTCAAACCACTCCATATCAGTTCCCGGCTTAACAAAGAACTCAAGTTCCATCTGCTCAAATTCACGCGAACGGAAAATCAAATTGCCGGTGGTAATCTCGTTGCGAAAGCTTTTTCCCTGCTGCGCAATTCCCAGAGGCAGTTTTTTGCGGGTAGAGGTCAGCACATTTTCAAAGTTTACGAATATTCCTTGCGCTGTTTCAGGACGCATATAGACAACAGCAGCAGCGTCTTCCACAGGCCCCATAAATGTCTTAAACATTAAGTTGAACTGACGCGGATCCGAGAGAGGACTGCCGCATGCGGTGCACAACTGTTCTTTCAGTTCGTCAGCGCGAAAGCGCAGGTTGCATTTCTTGCACTCGACAAGAGGGTCTGAGAAACCTGAAAGATGTCCTGAGGCTTCCCAAACACGCGGGTGCATCAGAATAGAAGTATCAATGCCGACAACATCGTCGCGGCTTTGCACAATGGTGTGCCACCATGCATCCTTAATGTTGCGCTTCATAGCAACGCCGAGAGGTCCGTAATCCCAGCAGGATGATAATCCGCCATAGATCTCGCTGGATGGGAATATGAACCCGCGCCGCTTACACAGCGATACTAGTTTTTCCATTTTATTCAGTTGTTCAGCCAAGTAAACGCTCCTTACTGCTTGTTGACGGCACTACGCGCTTGCGATATCAGTAGTATAAAAGCCCCAAATATTATTGCACTGCCTATAATAATGGCAGCAACAGAAAAATGAATTACAGATGTAAAATGCCGCTGCCATACGTTAAAGATAAACGCATCCAGCATAAGATAAGCCAGAATTATTTGGGGTAGCAGAATCATATTGCTCATGAGCGTAATGAACCCATCCAGTTTGAATTGAGGCGCGCTGATCTTGAAAGCGCTTTTCCCCAATTTGATTATTATACTTGCTGTGCCCCATGATATGAGCACGCCAAGAATCTGCGCAACTGACATAATAAGAGTAAATACTATCTTGCCCATAGTACGCCGTGCTTCACCATCCGCGTTGAAGTGAAAGGCTATTGAAGGCTGAAGGGATGAGTAAAATAATATTGAGGCTATAATGCACAGCCCTGCAAGCACAACCGGGGCAATAATAAAACTAACGCGAAATACGGGGGC
>WRDV01000037.1 GCA_009779655.1 Dehalococcoidia bacterium | reverse complement strand
TCGCGTGCACTCCGAAAGCACTTTCAGGGGAGTGCTTCTGTTGAACTTTTTAAGCGTCGTGCTGTTCATAAATTTGCGAGAGCAACTCTCGGATGATATTACTGTTGAGTCCGCTCTTAAACACATGCGTAAAGGTCGCGCCCGCCTGTTAGCCTCTCGAGTGGAGTAGGCAAGTTATCCAGAGCCATGCCTGACCGCGCCTGTTTCCGTTGATTAGGCAAGTTATCCAAAAGCACATTATTTTGAGCCACCACGCCAATTTTGTGCCTAAAAAGCGGGTGATGGGATTCGAACCCACGACGTCTTGCTTGGGAAGCAAGCACTCTACCGCTGAGTTACACCCGCAAGCGGTCCGTGCGTTGATTTTACGATACAGTTGGCAGAAACGCAACTTTAGCGTGCAAAATAATTGTTGCTTTGCTACAATAGCCCCAAAATAATTATTGGGAGGATTTGACTATTGGGCGGCGCTATTGATTATCAAAAAGTAATGAGTGAAATTGTTTTTGTAAATCTGCCCGGCCCGGTTGAACCCACAGCCGGAATGAGTGGAGGGGAACTTATGCACGGTTTCCTAGCTGACGTATATAACGCTCCTCCGGAAGTCAAGGCGTACGTAGAGCAACTATGCCTCAAGTGGAATATTCACTATCGCCAAAACAAATAGCAGTAAACATCCTATCTATCTCTGCCACAACCATGAGAAAACAGGTGATAATCTCCACCTGTTTTCTCATTTTCTGGTTATAACAGCGAGAATTGTGCTAGTATAGTGTCGTGTTTAGCGATAATACGGTACTAAATGCTATAATTGCTGCTTGCATATTCGTGGCAGCGATTATCTTATCTTTGGGCGTGACTTATTTCTCGCGAGTCATAAAGCGACGCTTTTCAAGCCACAGCTTGGCAAGGCTATTATTAAAAACTATCGACCGAATAGCGCGGGCAATTGTCGCGCTATTCATAATTAACGGGGCTCTGTTAGCGCTGGCATCGCTCAATGCTTTATCAACATGGCGAGCGCACATATTAATTGCCTGCGCCATAGTATTCATACTGGTTGTCACATACATTCTGTTGCGCAACATCGGGACGATATTCACATGGCGTTTAAGCATTCTTCAAGCGCGCACAACTAGGCATATCAACACCGGTGCGGCGCTATTTTTCAAGCGCATTATTCAAATAGTTTTAAGCGCCATAAGTCTGATGCTAATATTAGCCCTACTAGGCATACCTGTCGGGCCTCTTCTAGCCAGCCTCGGTATCGGCGGCATTGCAGTAGCTTTGGCTATACAGCCGACACTGGCAAATTTTTTCGCCGGCATGCAAATTGTCTCAGACAATGTAGTGCATATCGGTGATTTTGTTGAATTAGATGACAAATTGCGCGGCTACGTGGTCGATATTGGCTGGCGCAGTACGAAAATACGCACGACAGCTAACAATATCATCATCGCGCCAAATTCAATACTGGCTGACAGCAAGCTTATCAACTACAACCAACCAAACCATACCGTAAATGTTATCGTACGCTGCGGCGTAAGCTATGAGAATAATCTCGACTATGTCAAAAAACTGGCTTTAGAAGTTGCCGCTGATATCGAAGCGCGTATGGATGAAGCAGTCAAAAACTTTGAGCCCAGAGTAGCATTTGATGAATTCGGGGAATCCAACATAGTTTTCGTCATGGTATTACAGGCCAAAGACCGTTTGGCCTCCATCAATCTTAAAAGCGAACTGATCGCGCGTTTACACCAACGCTTCCGCGAAGAGAATATCAAAATCAATTATCCGCTGCGTCTTACTCACCCGAAGTAAAAATATAGATACGGAGGAATAAAAGTGTTTGAGAAAATCGAGAAACCTATTACCAGCGTCACCATTAACTACGAGGACGGCAGTAAAAGCGAGATGGAATTCTTCGCAGCCGTCGGGCATTGCGAAAATACGTGGTATAAAATCTCTAAATTACCGGCGCACTACGAAGATAGAATCAAAATGAATAACCATTTGGTAGATGTATCGAATGACATCATCAGCACCATCGGCATGTAAGCCGCCGGAAAATGCATTAATATTCTGCAAATCGTGTTATAAGCGGTTCTTTTGAAAATTTTCTAAAAAAGCTGGTTTTTCGGCTCTGCATTTTATTATAATTCAATAATTAGTCGATTTTATCGTAGTGGCAGAATCAAACAGAGGATGGGCGCATGGATATCTTAGTGTTATCCCGACTTCAATTTGCGTTAACGACCGTTTTCCATTTCTTTTTTGTCCCGCTATCCGTCGGGCTGGCAATTGCCGTTGCCATTATGCAGACTCTTTACTATGTGAAAAAACAAGAGATCTACAAAGATATGGCGCGTTTCTGGGGTAAAATATTTGTACTATCTTTTGTCGTTGGAGTGGTAACCGGTATTATTCAAGAGTTTCAATTTGGCATGAATTGGTCCGAGTATTCTCGTTTTGTGGGAGATATATTCGGCGTACCGCTTGCTATTGAAGCTTTACTGGCATTCTTTATTGAATCAACTTTCATTGGGTTATGGATATTCGGCTGGAACAAATTCAGAAAGGGCGTACATCTCTCATTTATCTGGTTGGTAGCTATCGGTTCCACGCTATCCGCTTTCTGGATTCTGGCAGCCAATTCCTTCATGCAGCAGCCCGGAGGTTACGTAATAGAAAATGGCAGGGCTATTCTCAATAACTTCTCTTATCTCTTTACCAACCCTTATCTCTGGCTGCAATTTCCGCACATGTGGTTCGGCGCGCTGCTTACGGCAGGATGTCTTATCGCCGGCTTGAGTGCGTTAAAACTGCTTCAGAACAAAGATACCGCTTTCTTTAAGAAGTCCTTTAATTTTTCGCTGGTTTTGATCTTGGTTGGAGGTATTCTGGTAAGCGGGGTTGGACATACACAAACTCAAAGACTGCTTAATATTCAGCCTATGAAGTTCGCCGCGATGGAAGCGCTATATGAGAATTCGGAAGATCCTGCGTCTCTGGCAATAATCGCGGGCATTGATGAGGCAAATCAAAAGCGCTCATGGGATCTTAGCTTGCGTTATCTATTAAGCCTGCTTTCTTTCAATAGCACTAGCGGCGCCGTTGATGGTATGCACACTGTCAACCAGCAATTTGAGCAAGAGTACGGTCCGGGGGATTATTACCCTCCGGTTACGACAATGTTCTGGAGTTTCCGCATTATGACAGCCGGAGCTGCCGCGCTGCTCCTATTAGGCGCGATAGGGGCTTTCTTAAGCAGAAAGAAGCTCCTCGAAAAGAACCGTTGGTATCTTTATGCTATGGGATTACCATCGCGGTTCCTTTCGTTCTGAACACGGCGGGCTGGCTTATTACAGAGCTAGGACGATATCCATGGACAGTTTACGGGGTATTTACCATTGAGCAATCGGTATCACCTAACGTTACGCCGGGCGGAGTGCTCTTTTCTCTTATAAGCTTTGTATCAATATTTGTCATCTTGGCGGCTGTTCTTATAGTCTTAATCAAACGAGAATGGCATAAAGGACCTTACTTCAGCAAAAGCATTGATGAACAAGCCGTTTTGATTGATCCATATGGAAAGGAGGCGCTTAATAAATGAACCTGCAAGAGCTATGGTTTGTTTTAATAGCTGTTCTATTCATCGGCTTCTTCTTCTTAGAAGGCTTCGATTTCGGCGTTGGCATGGCAACTCGCTTAATAACAAAGAGCCGCGCCGAGAGAGATCAGCTTGTTCGCACAATCGGTCCGTTCTGGGATGGGAACGAAGTCTGGCTTTTAACGGCGGGCGGCGCTATATTCGCGGCTTTCCCGCATTGGTACGCCACCCTGTTCAGCGGTTACTATATTCCTCTGGTAATAGTTCTCTTAGCCTTAATCATACGCGGCGTTTCCTTTGAGTTCAGAAACAAAATGATAACTGAGAAGGGCCGTAATGTTTGGGACTGGGGCCTGTTTATCGGCAGTTTATTACCGCCTTTCTTGCTGGGCGTACTATTCACCAGCATGGTCAAAGGTATGCCTATCGACGCCAATATGAATATGTACGCCGGCTTTCTGGACTATATTTCCCTCTACTCTATTGTCGGCGGCGTTGCTGTAACGCTGCTATGCCTCCTGCATGGGCTCAATTTTATAAGTCTGCGCACTCTGGGAGACGTACGAGAGAGAGCGACTGCTTTGTCAAAAAAGCTATACCTGTTACTATACGCCGGTTTAGCAGCGTTCGCTTTGCTAACTTTCCTATATACCGACTTCTTTAAGGTTCGTCCCGTTGTGATTGTCGCGATTCTGGCACTTATCGTAATCGCGAGTATAATCGCGCATTACTCTGTAAGCCGCAAAAAAGAGGCTGTGTCGTTTGCCTTATCCGGACTAACATTGTGCTTAGTCGTAGTATTACTGTTTTCAGGTCTATTCCCAAGAGTTATGGTCAGCTCGCTTGATCCGGCTTACAACATGACGATATACGCATCATCCAGCAGTCAATATACTTTAGGTCTTATGACAAAGGTTGCCGTAATAATTCTGCCATTTGTTTTGGCCTATCAGATTTGGAGCTATTACGTATTCCGCCAGCGCGTAACAAGAACTATAGATGCTGCGGAATAAAGAGAGAAGAAAACATATTCGACAAAAACATATGGCGGTTTCCCGGCGCTAATAAAATCAGCGCGCTTTTGGTTTTAATAGCTTGCCTGCAAGGAATTGCCATTGTCGTCTTATCTTACTCTTTAGCTCTAGTTATATCCAAATGCTGGGCAGGAGAGGGGATATTTGCTCAAAAAGTGCAGATATCCCTTTTTTTAGCGGCGCTATTGATCCGGCACGCTTTGGTTTGGTGGCGCGAGAGGATATTAGAAGACTACGCCGGCACAGCCGGTAAAACCTTGCGCCGCCGCTTGCTAGACAAAATTTTTATACTAGGGCCCGGCTTTGTGCAAAAGCGAGGAACCGGAAACCTTGTGACAATGACGCTCGAGGGAATACGCCGGATCGAGAACTATTTGTCTCTTTTCAGCTCGAAGATGATCCGCGTCCTAATTATCCCGCCTTTGATTTTAATCTATGCCATTTTTTTAGATTGGAAATCAGCTCTAACCATGTTTTTGGTACTGCCCGTCATAATCGCATTTATGCTATTGCTCGGTCAGGTCGCGCGGCGCAGAGCTGCCAAACGATATCAAAGCTACCGTATCCTAGCAAACCACTTCGTTGATTCCCTGCGCGGCCTGGAAACCCTGAAGCTACTTGGATTGAGTGCCGGCTATGCCAAAACAGTAAATGCGATAAGCGAAAACTATCGCAAAGCTACTATGAGCACTTTACGCGTAGCATTTATGTCAAGTTTTGCCCTAGATTTCTTTTCTGCGCTCTCAATTGCCGTCATTGCGCTGTTCTTAGGATTACGCCTGCTCGACGGAACTCTATTACTTGCGCCGGCTCTGACTATGCTGATACTCGCGCCGGAGTATTTTGCCCCTATTCGCGAGTTCGGGGGAGACTATCACGCTACGCTCGACGGCAAAAAAGCCTTGCGCGACATACAGACAGTACTAGACATGCCGATGCCAAGCATAGACGAACAAACGATTATACCGTGGCAGAAATCCTCGAGTCTCACAATTATAGATGTTACCGTCGGCGATAAAGGTCTAACCAACACAGAGGACTCAGCTAACCGCTTAGACGCACTCTCCATCTCATGGCGGGGATTTGGCAAAATCGGCATCATCGGCGCAAGCGGTGCCGGAAAATCCACCTTGATTGAGCTCTTAGGAGGTTTCCTGCAGCCAAAATCAGGCGAAATTCAGATTAACAATACTAAATTATTGCATCTTAGGAACCGCGACTGGCAAAAGCAAATCATATATATTCCGCAGCACCCGTATATCTTTCAGGCGTCGCTGGCCGATAACATCCGTTTTTACACGCCTTGGGCAAATGACGAGCAAGTACGCCGCGCCGCGCATCAAGCAAGTTTAGACAAGCTGATTGCCGATCTGCCGCATGGATTGCACGAGATTATCGGTGAAGGCGGCCGCGCATTAAGCGGCGGGCAAAAACAGCGCGTAGCTCTGGCCCGTGCTTTCTTGGATTCAGAGCGCCGTGTTTTACTCTTTGATGAGCCCACGGCCCATATTGATATTGAAACAGAATATGAGTTGAAGAAAACCATTCTGCCGCTCATGGAGTCCCGCTTAGTATTTTTCGCCACGCACCGCACGCACTGGATGCGCGAAATGGACTGGGTGCTTATGCTTGATAACGGTCATCTTGCGGCTCAAGGCCATCCCGACGATTTGCTTAAGCATAAGGCCTACCAATCATTGCTGCATGATACCCCTAAAGGCGATGCTTCCAATGTTTAGAGCATTATTCAAGCAGAGCGCTATCAGTGCTGAGTCTCAAACTCGCTGGATGCGCGCCTATTTACAGCGTTATAAGGGCCTGCTTTTTCTGGTATTGTTCTTAGGGCTACTTACATATTTATGCGCCGCGGGATTAATGTTCGTCTCGGGTTATTTGGTCTCAGAGGCGGCAACGCTACCGGATAACATTCTGCTCATTTACATTCCCATTGTTTTAACAAGGGCTTTTGGCATCGCCAGGCCCGGCTTGCATTATGCTGAGCGCTTAGCGAGTCATAATTTTGTTCTGCGCATGACATCCGAGCTGCGAGCCCGGCTCTACCGAGCTTTGGAACCAGACGTCTTACGCAAGCGTAACAAGCATAAGACCGGAGATATCTTGAGTATATTGGCAGATGATATTGAGCATATTCAGAATCTGTATCTTAGGATTATATTCCCCTCCATAGTTGCCGCTCTATTGTATCTTGCTGTTGTTATATCCCTCGGAGCATTCTCTGTAACCTTTGCCTTATTCATGCTTCTTTGGGTAGGTATAATGGTAGTTCTTGTGCCAATAGTATCATTGGCCGTCAATGGCGCGCGGTGTTATCGCCAAAAAGATATGCGCAGCAATCTGTATCAATCGCTAACCGATGCGATATTGGGAGTGAGAGATTGGTTATTCAGCGGCAGGCAGAGTGATTTTATAAAAAACTATGAGATGAGTGCCGACCAATTACGCGCATCCAATGCTCAAAGCAAACGCTTTTCCAGAAGACGCGATTTTATGTGGCAGTTATTAGCTGCCGCGGCACTTGTCGCCATGTTAATTTGGATTAGCAATTTGACGAATCAAGGAAGCTTAAGCGCCAGTTGGATTGCGGCTTTTGTTCTCGCGGTATTCCCGCTAGCAGACGCGCTCGCCCCCATTCCGGAAGCGCTCAGCAATCTGCCAAATTATCAAGACTCTGCGCGGCGCCTTGATAGCCTAGGCCGGCCAACCCCGCCAAAAACTGTTGCTATCCCTCAAGAGCTAATACGCACACCCATTACAATCCGCTTGCGCGATTTACATTTTCACTATGAAAAAGAGAATCCCATTTTGCAAGGGTTAAGCTTAACCGTCTCACCCGGACAAAAGGTTGCTATTCTGGGGCCGAGCGGAAGCGGCAAATCAACCATACTCGGTCTAATTCGCGGGGATTTGGCCCCTATAAGCGGAAGCGCTCTACTGAACGATATACCCAGCGCATCCATAGGAGACGCCGTCTCTTCTATAATCGGTGTTTTAAATCAGCATCCGTATTTGTTTGATACCACCATAAGCAATAATTTACGCTTAGGAAACCCGCAGGCTTCAGATACGGAATTAGAACAGGCCGCGGCACAAGCCGGATTGTATGACTTGATTGCCGCGTTGCCGTCCGGAATGAATACTCCTATGGAAGAGGCCGGGGCTCGTTTTTCCGGAGGAGAAAGGCAGCGAATCGCTCTTGGGCGCATATTGCTGCAAAAAACACCCATCGTCATACTAGATGAGCCGACCATTGGTTTAGACCCACGGCAAGAATCAGAACTCATAAGCTCTATTTTAAACGGGCTCAAAGACAGAAGTATCATCTGGGTAACACACCATCTGCGAGGAATGGAGCGCATGGACAGCATCATTTTCCTTGAAAATGGCCGCGTCGCGCTTAAGGGTACCCACAAAGAATTATTGCATTCAAGCCGGCGCTACCAAAACTTATATGCTATGGATAGCCTGGAAGAACACACACCGGATAAAGCGCCATTGTGGCATTAGCTTTATACGCATGAATTTGGACACGGCACATCTATTCGGCTAAAATAGAAACAATATGACCAAATTGCGCTTCAAGCCGATTTACTGGAGCATCATCTTTTTCTTCTTAGCCCAGTGCGTGATGTTTGCCATTACCCCGCGCATAGAACCTTTTTTAAGCGATCATGGCATCTACGTACCGCCGCAGCCGGATAGACCATTTGTGTTAGTTCCTCAGCCGCCGACAACATCACCCGGAGGGGATTACATTCACGAAGTACCTCCTCCGTCAGCACTGCTTCCTATTTTGATTTACTTCGCCGCGCTGATTACAGTGGTGAGTCTAATACTATTCTTTATTCCGCTATCTGCTCTCAAATTTGTTTTCCGCGCTGTCTTCGCCTTACTCTTCGCTTGGGGTACGTTTATTCTATGCGTATTCTATCTGCACTGGCAGGCGGCCCTTATCCTCGGAATCTTAGTCGGTATCGTTTGGTTATTCTATACGCGCATGTGGCTGCACAACATGGCGTTATTGATTGC
>WRDV01000036.1 GCA_009779655.1 Dehalococcoidia bacterium | reverse complement strand
AGCTCAGTTAGTAATGGCACATCGCAAATAACGTTTTATAATATTCCTGCTTCTACTTTAGGTAATAACATATCGCCTATGTTACAAACAGTCATTGCGCACGAATATATGCATGCCATAATGAATACATACCAGTTCATTGGTAATACGCCGCATTGGTATAATGAAGCATTTGCAAGTTGGGCAATGATTAGGCAGTATGGCACCACTGGTTCTCAGGAGCTTGCTGGGCACGTAAATAACTTTTTGAATTCAACGGGGTTACCTCTGTCGTCTTTCTCGCAAACTTGGCGGAATAGTGAAGCTTATGGAGCTGTTTTAATCCCTCTGTACATACATCAGTATTATGGTGGAGATTCTACTATCAAAGGCATACTAACGAGATCCGCCAGCTCTACCAACGTATATACTAACATCACTAACGCGCTCCCAGGTTCAGTAACCTTTGCAGATGCATTTGGGTGGAGTTGGGCTGGTAGTTATGCTCCTCGCTATACTTATACGAATTCAATTACCGCATGGAATGCCAAGCCGAACATTTATAATTATTACAACTACATGAATAAATTTGCTTACGGAGACGGTCCTTATGTGGTAGATGCTTTATCCAGTCATTTTTTGGAGTTTAGTATTGTAGGTTCTACTGTGAACATAACTGTAGAGCTAGATTATGCATCCAGTAACTTAAAGTGTTACTTTAGCTTGAGAACATCTGCAGGCGTAATCAACACCGTAGATATGACTGGTTCGCCTTCGAGATTCTATACTCTTGTTAAATCCAGTAGCGGATATTTCGAAGGGTGTGTTATTCCTGTTAATGCTGCGCTAAGCGGGACTACATCTTATGAGTTGACAGTATATCAATACTAGCAGTAATATGGTTCATGAGGCATTTCGTTATGACAAAGAAAATATTGTTGACCGTAATAGGGTTAATGCTTTTGGCATTGCCTTTAAGCTGTGTAATATCTGATGTGCCGCTTGGTACTGACCTTGCGCTTGGCACCGCGGATATCGTATCTAACGATAAGGAAACAGACGACATCTTGACTTCTGTAGAAGAAGAGGACTTAACTATGCCGGATGATTTCTTAGATGGATTCTATATCCAGTATTTGATCCTTGGAAGCTACATATTTGACACGAAGCACAATAAAATGGGCGTTTATACTTTCGGTGGATATGTTTCTGTTGATTACCATATGCCACGCGAAAAGCTGCAAGAGATTTACGATTTCATCATCCAGTATGACATCAAATCGTACAGTAGTACAGACTTAATAACTAGAGATGATGGACTCAAACACACACCAGACTTTGAAATATTAATAGTTTTTCGCTTAGATGGCGAAGTTTATTCAATTCGGCTTGAGGGTTCAGCAATTCTTGAAGACTGGAGGACTCCTCCAGAATGGATGGCTATGCCAGAGAAGCATCTCAACTTACGCTCATTTTGTAATTTGCTCAGCCAAATATTTGGTGATACCGATGAGTATAAATCTCTACCTCAAGGCATGCTGCGTATTTAGGTAGTGCTGAGCAGCGCCAAGTTAATGTAAAATTCTACTTGTGCATGGGCATAAAAAGATGAGATAGTGGAGGGTTTGGATCCTCCGCCATCTTGTTACTACGGCTTTAGCTAGTTGAGCACGAAAAGCGTGCAAACAGTAAGCCATCCGCTATGCTGGTGCGCGACAGAAGTTTATACACAGTCACATTCCGCCTAGAATAACGATATTTCAGGTCGTTAAGCATAGGAAGGAAGGTGACTCAAGGAGGAGCTGCTATGGCTGTGGCATAATCCCTTTTGCTTAACGGATGCCATTGGCTGCTGGGCGGAGTATTAAGCATATTTGGGCAAATATGAAACGCGCCCTTCCGAATATCCTTTCCGAAGGCGTTGCGCTCAATAACGATTGATACGATATCAGGCAAAGCTTTTCGCAAGTTGGAACCTAAATTCCCGTAAAATTATAGTATACAGGGGGGGTGAAAGACGGCTCATCCCATTTTAAGCAGAGTCTCAACATCAATACTAAGCGCTGTAAGTATATCGCGTTGAGTTTTACTTACAGTGGAATAGACCGCAGAAGCATCAGGAAAAGTAATGCGTTTAAGCTTGTGCAATTCGCGGAGCGCTGTGCCCACCGACATATTCTTAGTCTCCTCGCATGTACTTAGTGCCCATCTAATGGCTGAGCGTAATATGAGGGCAATGAAACCAGTAAAGAGCTTGCCGTCAGTGGTAACATTACTATGAGTGCGCATGCGCTTGAAGTCTAAGTAGTTCTTCATGCCGGAGAAAGCTTTCTCTATAGCCAGTGACAAAGGATTTATTGGTGCCATTGGAGAAATGCTGCGCAGAGGACTTCATCCGATGATTATCAAACGTTACAATATGAAAGACAAGAACTTTGACTTAGACAGGTGGATTACCAAGTTACGCTGTCCGTATACAACACACTCTTCCGTGCCAACCTGCACCCATAACTCCTATTACGTATGTTTATGCGCACATACCAATGGCGAAATCATACGCGCAAAGCTTGTACTGGCAATGTTCTTGCAACCGCACTTGCGGTTTGTATTTGCTAATTACTAAACACCTAGTGTATACTTCCGCGCAACCAAGGCTGGGAGGTGGATTCGTGGAACAGTATTGTATACCCAAATGTCAAAAGTGCCATGACGGCGACTTAGTTCCTCTGTCAGATTTCGGGAGCTCGGGCGCTTCTATCAAGTACAAAGCTTGGGTTTGCACCAATCCTGAATGCGGCTACAATATCAAAATCAGGAATGGTGATATTTACATCAATGAGCCCATACTGAGCGGCATTAACAACCGCCAGCGTCAAAACAGCACGTTCTAACACAACCGCAGTATCACGTCGTTTAATATCAGCTGTGCGACCTTGCCGCACAGTAGTAGGTTGGGTGTTATCAATGCGACATAAAAGAACTGCCGTCCGGCAGCATTTTGCGGCTTTCAAAACAGCGTTGGGCTGGTTAGGCATTGGAATAACAGAGAAAGGCATAGCCCGACTCGCGTTGCCGCAAACCGGCGAAAAAGAGGTCTTGACAGCCCTCCGTCTTAATTCAGAAACCGCTTATATAAGCTTTGAGCATCTTGATGATATTATATCGCGCATTCAGGCCTACTGCGAAGGGCAGTATTTAGATTTCAGCGAAACGCTGGATTTATCATCAGGAAGCATCTTTGAACAGCAGGTATGGAGCACATGCCGCAGCATTCCTTACGGCCATACACGTAGCTATGGCTGGCTTGCAACACAAATCGGATGCCCCAAGGCAGCCAGAGCTGTTGGCAATGCTTTGGGAAAGAACCCTATCCCTATTATCATCCCTTGTCATCGCATTATTGCAGCCAACGGCAGCATCGGCGGGTTTACCGGCGGCTTAGACATAAAAAGGAGACTTTTGATGCTTGAAGGCATCAGATTTCCCTAATGCTAGCTTTTCAAACTCTCAACCTTTATACCTTCAGCCCCAACAAGCGCAACCAAACGGCGCCTTAGTGCGTCACAATAAGTAACACGCATCTGACACATCTTAAGCTTAAAAACTTTCGTGCCGTTACTAATTGTCAGATATACCTCATCATCACCGGAGTAATCCTGCAAAGCTGTCGCAACAGTACGCAACTGAGCTATATCAGCATCCTGATCATCTGTTTGCCGCAGCACCAATGTCATACGGACGCGTTCAGGAGTAGTTGCCTCCTTAGGTAAGGATAGCGATGCCTGAACCGTACGCGCTACGGGTTTTTCTTGTTTCTGTGAATCCAAATCATACCTCCACACTCGTTCACATACAACCTGTACTTGGTCAGCACGCTCGCGTACCTTGCCTTCAACAAGCAAAACACTTCCTTCTGTCCACTTGTCTTTTGTCTGAGCATAGACACGCGACCAAGCTACCACTTCAACACAGCCGTTTTGGTCTTCAATAACAGCGCTAACCGATGTCTGCCCATCGCGTGTCAGCATTGTACGCAGTGACATTACCATACCCGCGACACGCACAACCTGACCTTCCATTTCCGAATCAATCTGTCCGCACTGCGTAGTATTATCTTCTGCCGCCATACTCATAAACTGGCTGAACGGATGATCAGACAGATACACACCTGTAAGCTCCTTCTCCCATTCCAGCTTTTCCTTGGTACTGGCAACAGAACCTGCCATTTCCAAACTTGGTATAGGTATTGCCACAGCTGTACCCCATAAATCAAACATCGTTGATTGGCCGCTGTCACGCAATTTCTGCTGTTGTTGCGCTAAGTCAAGCAGCCTTTCTACATTGGACAGCAACGTACCGCGCTCGCATAACGCATCCAATGCGCCGACTTTGATTAAGCTTTCCATGACACGGCGATTTATGCAGGATGGCCCAATACATTTGCAAAAATCCTCAACTGATTTAAACTCTCCGCCTCGTTGCCTTTCTTCAATAATGGACTCAATGGCAGACAATCCAACATTTTTAATAGCTGATAACCCAAAACGTATGGCAGAACACTTATCCTCTGTCTTCTCGATCGAAAAATACACCTGACTCTTGTTAATATCCGGCGGTAGCACCTTGATTTTAAGACGGCGCGATTCACCAACGGCCACCGCCACTTTATCGGCATTGCCCCAGTAAGCCGTTAGCAAACCTGTTATATACTCCTCTGGATAGTTAGCTTTGAGGTAAGCCGTTTGATAAGCGATGAGAGCGTAACTGGTAGCGTGCGCTTTATTAAAGGCATATCCGGCAAATGGCTCTATCAAGTGATATACATCTGCGGCAAGTTCCTCTGTATAGCCACGCTTGATAGAGCCCTCTATAAAAATCTTGCGCTCTTTTCCCATAACCTCTGCTTTTTTCTTACCCATAGCCTTACGGAAAATGTCAGCTTTACCCAGTGAGTAACCGCCAATTTCCCGCACAATAAACAACACTTGTTCCTGATAAACAATAACGCCGTAGGTTTCTTTGAGGAACTTTTCCAACACAGGATGGGGATAACTTATAGGCTCATCACCATGCTTAGAACGGATAAAACGCGGTATCTGCTCCATAGGACCGGGACGATAGAGCGCTACCATAGCGGCAATATCACTGAAAACCGTAGGTTTCAACTCCCGAATATAGCGCCGCATACCGGATCCTTCAAGTTGGAATACTCCTGTTGTATCGCCTGCTGCTAAAACGGCAAAAGTCCTGTCATCATCCAACGGGATTTTACGCAGATCAATATCCTGCCCGCGATTAGACTTAATTAGCTCCTTGGTGCGCGACAGGATAGTAAGATTAGCCAGCCCTAACAAATCCATCTTAAGCAGCCCCAAATGAGCAATATCCTCCATGGGGAATTGTGTCATCACCAAATCGTTACTCTCGCCCTTACTAAGACGCTGTAAAGGGATATGGTTTGTCAGTGCCTCCTTTGAGATAACCACGCCGGCAGCATGAGTACTGGCGTGTCGCGACACGCCCTCGACGCGCTGCGCCATATCTATCAGACTTCTAATGGAATCATCCTCGTTATAAGTGTTCCTAAGCTCAGCATTTTCCTCCATAGCCTTAGCCAACGTCATGCCAACAGCAAAAGGCACCATCCGCACTACACGATCCACCTCGCTATATGACATACCCAAGGCGCGTCCCACGTCGCGTAGCGCGGCACGTGCGCCAAGCGTCCCAAAGGTGATGATCTGCGCTACATGATCGCGCCCATATTTATTCGAAACGTAAGTGATAATCTCATCACGGCGCGTATCTTCAAAATCAAGGTCTATATCCGGCATCTCGCGGCGTTCCAGATTGAGAAAGCGCTCGAAAACTAAATGGTGTTCCAACGGGTCAACCTCGGTGATGCCTAAACAACGCAATACGATACTGGAGGCTGCTGAACCGCGTACATTGAAGCTGATATTACTCTTCCGCACAAAATGCACTATATCCCACACTACCAAGAAATAGTTGGCAAATTGCATCTTGCAGATTACACCCAGCTCGTATTCCAGCCGTTCTATAGCCTCAGCGCTATCCTCAGGGTAAAACTTTGGTAACCCTTCATAGCATAAATCGCGCAGATACTGCTCCGGTGTTTTGTCGGCAGGACGATCTATTTCCGGCAGGACTGAGCGGCCGAACTCAATCTCAAGATCGCACATATCGGCAATTTTTTGGGTGTTTTCCAACGCTTCAGGAATATCCGCATAAAGCTCTGTCATTTCCTCCGGAGATTTCAGGTAGAAATAATCGCCGTCCATCCTCATGCGTTTTTCATCTTGGACAGTCGTTCCTGTGCCTACACACAGCAGAATATCATGTGCCAGAGCATCTTCCCGATTGATGTAATGAACATCGTTAGTAGCCACCATCGGGATATTGAGCTCATGTGCAATAGCAATTATTTCCTGATTGACACGCTCTAGTTCTGGAATAGGCTGGCGTTGTATTTCCAGATAAAAATTCTCAAAAGTCTGCTGGTACCACTTTGCGGCTTCGCGCGCATCATGCGCGCGGTCAGACGAAATAAGGCTTGAGACTTCTCCGGCAAGACACGCTGACAGAGCAACTAACCCCTCACTGTACTCATGTAGCAACTCTCTATCCACGCGCGGTTTATAGTAATAACCCTCAAGATGAGCTTTGGTGATTAGTTGGATAAGATTATGCCAACCTGTCTGGTTCTTAGCCAATAACACTAAGTGGTAACTGCCTTTGTCCGCGTGCGTGCGCCCCTCTCGGTTACCGAGAGCAACATATGTTTCACAGCCAACGATAGGTTTAATGCCGGCATCTTTGGCCGCTTGGTAGAACTGCACAACCCCATGAAGCGCACCGTGATCAGTAATAGCAATAGATGTCATACCAAGCTCTTTAGCGCGCGCCACAAGCGGTTTGATACGGCACATGCCATCAAGCAGGCTGTATTCTGTATGGACATGCAAATGCGTAAACATTAATCTTTCCAGCGGGGGAAAACCACACCATTATATCACAACCCACAGCATTTTATGCCTGCACAGGTATAAAATTACTGTATGTGCGCCATTGATTTCTACTGTCATATCTGTTACATTTTTTTGCGAGTATAAAAATTATCACATGATGATATGCAAGATATAAATTTAATCTGCTTCATAATAAGCTTGTCTATCGCAGCGTTATGCGGTACGCTGCTATCAATTCTGCCGATACTAACAAGAAAATCATACTTGTTCGGCGTAAAAGTTCCCATAGAAAAACAACGTCACCCGAAGGCAAAATACCTGAAAAAGCGTTACGCCTTGGTATGTTTTGCGGGTACCATGATTATCTTCGCGCTGGTTATAATCCAGTATATTATCTATCCGGACGCTTCACTTATCGCCGCTTTATATTTCCCTCTGTTGTTCATACCGGTTCAAATGGCAGCGTTTATTCCCAATTGGAAGCAAGCTCTCAAACTAAAGGAAGAACAAGAATGGAAAGTCTCTCGTTCCTCTCTCGCGGAAGCAAAACCATCTCATTCTCGCGGCGACTTGTCAGAGACGCCTTGGGGCTGGTATATCTTAAGTCTTATACTAATTTTTGCGTGTATTGTTATTGCGCTTATCAAATATCCTGGTTTACCGGACAAAATCCCAACGCATTTTGATATCAACATGCAGCCGGATCAGTGGTCAGACAAATCCTTACTCAGTGTCATGACGATGCCGTTGATAAGCTTGTCATTGGTTCTGTTAATGTTTATAGTCAGCACCATGTTCGTTAAAGCAAAACTGCAGATTGACCCGCAAAAAACACTTCTATCTTTTTCCCAGCATCGTATTTACCGCAGACGCATGGGACACAGCATAGGATTCATGACTTTAGGATACGCCATCGCATTTGCATTAATAGGATTTCAATCCATATGGCCGGATATGGACGTCTCGTTATGGCTGCTAATGACACTGCTTATCGTTCCAACAATGCCGCTTATTTTCATTTCAGTTCTGTCGGGTCAAGGCGGATGCAAAATAAAACCCAAAGTAATTCCTGAAGAATCTCCTGCCTGTATCAATGCCTTGTCAACTCTAGACAATACGTTCGGGCGCGATGATGATGAGCACTGGGCGCTTGGTATGTTTTATCACAATCCGGATGACCCATCATATATTGTCGAAGATAGGTTCGGCAGTAATTTAGGATTTAATTATTCCCACATGCCTGTAAAAATCGGCATGTTACTGTTAATTTCGCTGCTTGTCACAAGTTACATTTGGATTACAGCCTTGTTGTGTTCAAGCACACAAATATCTGTATAACTTAGGCGGGTTAAGGAGAACCGAAAGCGCCCTTCATAGCGTCATGACAACACCCGCTCAGACATGGCTATTGACAGTTGGTTATATTTCCGGTAATATATATCACTAGCAATATATTGGAGGGATATATCCCATGAGCAGATTGAGAAAATGCTTGACAGTCCTAGTCGTAATAATGCTTTTGCTGGTTTCTGTAGCCGGTTGTACAAAACCAAACGTTACCCTTAAGGTGTTCGCCGCCGCCAGTATGCAAAACGCTCTTACTGAGCTTAACAAGTTATACACGCAGGAGAATCCGGATGTGAAAATTGAGCCGAACTTCGCCGCGTCGGGTGCATTACAACAAGGAATCCAACACAGCCCCAACAGCTGTGATATTTTTCTCTCGGCTGCGGCTGCTCAAATGAATAACCTGGAGAATCATAAGCTGTTGCTGGAGAACTCGCGCAAGAACCTGTTAATCAACAATATTGTACTCATT
>WRDV01000035.1 GCA_009779655.1 Dehalococcoidia bacterium | reverse complement strand
TAAATTCTATTATTTCGGTTTTATGCACCTTTTCGGGAAAACGAAATAGGTTTCTGAATAACGCTGTAAAGACTTTCTGTTGTAAAGCCCATTCCCCGGAACCGTTTGCTTTAATGTAATAGGCCATACTAACCAGCTTTTCTCCGCAGTAAGAACGTTCAAAGAGAGTTTGCCCTGTAAGTAAGCCCTTCATAAAAGATGTAGTTTTATCAATAAAATCATAGTCTGCGCTGTTGTCATGTCGCCAAAAGTGTTCGTGTTCGCTAGAAAAATAAACGATGGTGCTGTCATCAAAGACTTCAACACCCATATGGTTCACTTTGTCAATTTCCCAACGCTTAGCGTTCATGGTAATTTTGGAGGTATCAATAAACTCACGGAGCCTTTCAAGAAGTTGATGCTTATATGCGTTCTCAAAAGTTTTGGGGCTTTCCTGCGCAAGTTCAGTGATATTATTCCAAATTCCGCTTATCTGCATAAATTACCTTTCGCAATAACTAATGCTCGCACTCTGCACTATACCGTAACAACAGCGAGTTTATCTGATTATGGCGATACTATCTCATCCCATACTACGTTATCAAGAGTGAACACAGGTCCGTGGTGGCATACCTGCTTAAGACCGGACAGTGTACTGATTGTACATCCATAGCATACGCCAAGGCCGCACGCCATACGTGTTTCAAGTGATACTTGAACCTCGCGGTTTTTGGTGTTAGGATGTTGTGCCATAGTGCGATACATCGGTAGTGGGCCGCAGGCGAATATTTGATTTGCGTTAGGAAAATCCGGCAAGCACTCTGTGACTAATCCGCGCTGTCCGTAAGTGCCGTCATCGGTAAACTCAATTAAGCGCAATCCTCTCGGCAAAAGCCGGCTATTGTAGCGTTGGTTGGTAGCGGTGCCGTATGCTAAATTAACGCATATCCCGCGCACTAAGGCTTCCTCTGCCAGAAATACTAACGGAGCAAGTCCTAAGCCCCCTGCCAGCAACAATATCTCGCTGGAGGATGGCAGGAGATTGAAGCCGTTTCCCATCGGCCCAAGCACGTCTATCATATCGCCTGCCTTGGTTTGTGACAGCCATTGGGTGCCGTTGCCTAATACTGCGAACAAGAAAGACAAGAGAGTTTTTTCAGCATTGATACGGTGAATACTTAACGGACGGCGCAGGAAAGCACTGCCGTTGCAATGCAGCATGGCGAATTGCCCGGGCAAAGCTGCGGCTGCGATTCCAGGAGCATTTACCTGCAACAGATGTAAACCATCTGTTAGCTGACAGTTGCAGGTCACCTGAGCTTGATTACGTATGGGCATGTTTATTGTTGTTGACATAATAAGTTATAGCTATATGTTTTAGGTCTATTTATTGTTACGATAGCTCGGCAGTGGTTTAACACTGTAAATATGACTGCCGTCATCCAGTACTTGAGACAGCGCTGCAATAGTATCTAGTGATGTGAAGCAGGGGATACGTTTTTCTGCGGCGGCTCTGCGAATTTCAAACCCGTCGCGCTGCGGAACACGGCCTCCTGTCATTGTATTGACTACTCCGTCAACTGTACCGTCGCGTATGACATCTATCACGTTAGGATGTCCCTCGGATAATTTCTTGGTTATGACGTTGACCGGCATACTGTCAGCTTCAATCATTACCGCTGTGCCTTCGGTAGCGAAGAAGCTGTAGCCACTTTGATGTAAGCGCCGGATGATAGGCAGCGCTTCGGCCTTGTCGCGATCTGCGATAGACATTAGCAGTTTGCCGCGCTGCGGCAGCATCAGTCCTGCCGCCAGCAGGGTTTTACCAAGAGCTGCCTTGAAATCATGGTCAATACCCATCACCTCGCCGGTGGACTTCATTTCTGGCCCGAGGTATGTATCTACGCCTACTAGTTTTGACATAGAGAATACCGGGGCCTTAATCGCGATCAGTTCACGCGCCGAGTGAAGCCCCGTGGAGTAGCCTTGCTCTTTGAGACTGCGACCTAACATAACATTCGTAGCTAACTCTATCATTGGCACGCCTGCTACCTTGGATATAAAAGGGATGGTGCGCGACGCGCGCGGATTAAGCTCAAGCACATACACTTTTGACTCGCCATTTACATGCATAACCACAAACTGTACGTTCATTAATCCAATAACGCCAAGACCCAATCCCATGCGCACAGAGTAATCAACGATAGTGCTTATTTCGTTGTCTGTGAGGTTTTGCGATGGGTATACAGCCATGCTGTCACCGGAATGCACGCCTGTGCGCTCGATATGTTCCATGACTCCTGGAATGAACACAGTTTCTCCGTCGGCGACAGCATCTATCTCACATTCCTTTCCGATAAGGTATTTATCAATTAGAATGCGATGACCGGTATCCAATTCTGAGGCTGCTTTCATATAGCGTGCCAAATCTGAAGCGTCGTGTACGATTTCCATAGCGCGTCCGCCTAATACGTATGATGGGCGCACCACAACAGGATAACCTATGAGATCAGCAACTCTCAAAGCCTCTTCAACATTGCTGACGGCTGACCCGGGAGCCTGAGGTATACCAAGCTCTGAAAGAAAAGCTTCAAAACGTCCTCTATCTTCAGCAAGGTCAATGGTATCAGAACTTGAGCCGATGAGCGGCATGCCGGCGCATGTCAGCGGTTCCGCTAAGTTGATGGCTGTCTGTCCGCCGAATTGCACGATGGAAAGAGGCTCTTTGCAGCCTTCGCCGGAACTCTCGTTCTCTAAGATATCAAGCAGGCTCTCAGTATCCAGAGCCTCAAAGTACAGCCTGTCTGAAGTATCAAAATCGGTTGAAACAGTCTCCGGATTGGAGTTAACCATAATGGATTGATATCCCGCTTTATGCAAAACCCATGCTGAGTGCACTGAACAGTAATCGAATTCAATTCCTTGAGCTATGCGTATTGGTCCGCTGCCGATTACGATAGCTTTTTTCACGGGAGCGGGAATAGCCTCGTTTTCCAGTTCATAAGTGCTGTAGAAGTATGGCGTCGCGGCATCAAACTCAGCGGCGCAAGTATCAACCATCTTATATACCGGACAAATACCCCATTCATGCCGCATCTGACGTATCTGCTCAGGCAGTTTATCAGATAACGTTCCTATTGTTACATCTGAGAAGCCCATACGTTTGGCTTGTAGCATTAACTCAGGGTCAAGCGTTTGTGACAGCAAGCGCTTTTCCATGTTAACGAGGTTAAGCATTTTGTTGAGAAACCATAAGTCGATTTTTGTTTTGCTGTGGATTGTATCAGGTGTGATGCCGCGCCGCAGTGCTGCCATCAGTGCCCACAGCCGCAGGTCAGTGGCCTCAGAATAGTCAAACGGACCTTCTTTCCAGCGCGGGTCTTCCCATAAGAGTGTCTTTTTACCGAATTCAAGAGAGCGTATAGCTTTGCCAAACGCTGCCTCAAAAGTACGATCTATTGCCATTACTTCACCCGTGGCTTTCATCTGTGTGCCAAGCAGCCTGTCTCCGGACGCGAATTTGTCGAATGGCCAACGCGGTATCTTGACGACAATATAATCCACTGCCGGTTCGAAAGAGGCAAGAGTCTTGCCTGTTACAGCGTTTGGAATCTCATCTAGGCGTTTTCCAATCGCAATTTTGGATGCGACGCGCGCGATGGGATAACCTGTTGCTTTACTGGCAAGTGCCGAAGAACGGCTGACGCGCGGATTGACCTCGATGACCACATATTCTTCAGAAGATGGGTTTAAGGCGAATTGGATATTGCAGCCCCCTTCAATTTTAAGAGCGCGGATGATTTTGGATGAGGCTGAGCGCAGCATTTGATATTCGCGGCTAGTAAGTGTCTGCACGGGAGCAACAACAATACTGTCACCGGTATGGACTCCGACCGGATCAAAGTTTTCCATGCTGCATACTGTGATACAGGTGTCGGCGGCATCACGCATTACCTCGTATTCAATTTCTTTCCAGCCTGCCACGGAGCGTTCAACAAGCACTTGATGTGTCGGCGAAGCCATTAACCCGCCGGAGGCAATAGAGTCTAGTTCGTCCCATGTATGGGCTATACCGCCGCCGGTTCCTCCCATGGTGAAAGAAGGTCTTATTACTACCGGCAGACCAATTTCGCCGGCGATTACGCGGGCGTCTTCCAGGCTTGTGACTGTAGCGGATTGCGGCACAGGCTCGCCTATTTTTAGCAGGAGCTTTTTGAATAACTCGCGGTCTTCGGCGGTGCGGATTGTGTCAATAGACGTTCCTAGAGGGCGTACGTTGTATTTTTCCAAGACTCCGGCATCGGCTAGTGCGACTGCTAGGTTGAGCCCTGTCTGCCCGCCTAGAGTCGGCAAAAGTCCGTCAGGGCGCTCGCGTTCGATTATACGGGTAAGCATTTCCACTGTCAGCGGCTCAATGTATACTATGTCGGCAATTTCTTCGTCAGTCATGATGGTGGCCGGGTTTGAGTTGACGAGAACGGAAATAACTCCTTCTTCGCGCATAGCTTTACAGGCTTGTGTGCCGGCATAATCAAACTCGGCGGCTTGCCCGATAATAATAGGCCCGCTGCCAATAATAAGCACTTTTTTAGGTTTAGTAATCAATTTTGTCTTCTCCTGCTCTTTCATCACAATGAAAATTATTTTTCTCGCTGTCTACAAGTTGCATAAATTGATCAAAAATGTTTAGGTTATCATGCGGTCCGAGTGATGTCTCTAAGTGATATTGGATAGTGAGTATGGGCAGTTCTTTGTGAAGCAAACCTTCCACGGTATTATCGTTTAAGCTAATGTGGCTCACATTCAGACCGTTGTTAAGACTGTCCGGGTCAACAGCATAGCCGTGGTTTTGAGCGCTGATATGTACGCATTCAGTAGACAGTTCTTTCACGGGATGGTTTCCGCCGCGGTGCCCAAACTTGAGTTTGAAAGTTTTACCTCCGAAAGCACGAGCGACGAGCTGTCCTCCAAGACATATGCCTAAGATTGGCTTATATCCGATGAGCCCGCGAATGTTATATACGGCATAATCCAATACCTCAGGGTTTCCTGGCCCGGGCGAAAGCAGTATTCCGTCAGGGTTGCTACCCAAGATTTCTTTGGCAGTCGCGGTGCACGGCATTACTTTTACGTTACAGTCAAGTCTGTGTATTATGCGCATGATGCTGTACTTACAACCGTAATCTACAATTACTATGTTGCGGCGACGAGGCCCGTCTTCGGGGCGGAAAAAGAAACTCTCTTTAGCAGAAATTTTCTTGACAAAATCTTGTGTGTCATAGCTTGGAGTGCTTCGCAGTAGTTCCGCCGCTTCCTGTGGAGTACGCGTTGAGGTAAGCACACCCATCATTACGCCGTGATTGCGTAGCTTGCGGGTAATAGAGCGCGTATCAAGTCCTGCGATGCCAGGAATGTCGGCTTCTGATAAATAGCTGTCTAGAGTTTTTTGGCTTTGGTAATGGCTTGGTTTGAAGCAGGACTCGCGTACTGCGAACCCTTGCGCCTGTATCCGTCCTGAGTCCATATCATATTCGTTTATGCCGTAGTTGCCGATGAGCGGATATGTAGGGATTACGATTTGTCCGGCGTATGACGGATCTGTCAGCAGTTCTTGATAACCGATCATGGAAGTGTTGAAAACAACTTCTCCGCAGGCGTCAATATCTGCGCCGATACTTTGACCTTCGTAAATTGATCCGTCTTGCAGTAGCAGTATTGCTCGTTTTGTCATAGTGTCCTTACCTTTACTCATTGTCTTGATATACGATTTGCCCCGAATAGATGGTGGTTCTGACCTT
Source organism: Dehalococcoidia bacterium (assembly GCA_009779655.1). Taxonomy (GTDB): domain Bacteria; phylum Chloroflexota; class Dehalococcoidia; order Dehalococcoidales; family UBA1222; genus WRNG01. Next base: position 3,309 of record WRDV01000035.1, on the reverse strand, counting down.
TCCTTTTAGGGTTTCTCCCGCAAATGGAGTGTTGTGTCCTTTGGAAGCGAAGTTTGCCGTATCAACAGTCCATTCAATATCAGGGGCAAAGATAGCGATATCGGCAGGGGCGCCCACTTCTAGCGAGCCTAACCTCATGCGCAGTATGGACGCAGGCTCATTTGTCAGCTTTGCAATCAGCATAGGCAGCGGCAATTTGCCGCTATGCACCAGTTTCATCAGCACGGCGAAAGCTGTTTCCAATCCGGATATTCCGCAGGCCGCCGAGCCGAACTCGCATAGTTTGTCATTGATAGTGTGCGGGGCGTGATCGGTAGCTATGGCGTCTATCGTGCCGTCTATTAACCCCTCTATCAGCGCGTCAATATCGGACTGCGTTCGTAATGGCGGCGCAACTTTAGCTTGGGTATTAAAACCCAGCACGCGCTCCTCCGTTAGAGCTAAGTGATGCGGCGTAACTTCTGCAGTTAGCCTCACACCGCGTTTTTTGCCCTGGCGTATTAACTCTACTGCGCCTTTAGTGCTGACGTGGGCGATATGCAGTCTGGCTCCGGTAAGCTCAGCTAATATGATGTCGCGGGCGACGGCGACATCCTCAGCCGCTGCCGGTATTCCGCAGAGCCCGAGCGCTGTGGCAACAATTCCCTCATTCATTTGTCCGTCGGCTGCAAGAGCTGTATCTTCACAGTGCTCAATAACGGGCAGTCCAAGCGGCAAGCTGTATTCCATGGCGCGGCGCATGATCTGTGGGTTTTTGACATAACTGCCGTCGTCCGAGAACCCGACGACGCCTGCCTGTGCCATAGCCGCCATATCTGCCAGCTCATCGCCTTTTCTGGCGCGCGTAATGCATCCGATAGGTAATATACGTATAGAGGCTTCCTTCTCAGCAATGGTATTGACATAAGTTATAAGCGGCAAATTATCAAGCGGCGGGTTTGTGTTTGGCATGCAGCAGACAGTTGTGAATCCTCCTTTTGCCGCTGCTTTGCTGCCGCTTGAGATGGTTTCCTTTGCTTCAAAACCTGGTTGCCGCAGATGGCAGTGCAGGTCTACGAAGCCTGGGCAGACCACCAGAGATGTGGCATCTATTGTCTCGTTGTTTTGGCAAGAGATGTTTTGTCCGAGCTGCTTGATGCGGCCATTTGAGAGCAGTAAATCGCCGATTTCGTCCGTTCCGGTTGCCGGATTAATAATGCGTCCGTTTTTAATTAATATATCTTTCATCGCTTTTTACCCTATAGATAGTAATTGCAGTATGGCCATGCGCACTGCCACGCCGTTTGTTACTTGATTGGTTACCACGGCCCGCGGGCTATGCAGTACATCCGTTGCCATTTCGACATCTTCGTTAACCGGGCCCGGGTGCATCACAATAACATGCGGCTTAGCTAGCGCCAGACGTGCTGCATTAAGCTGGTAGCCATAGATAAACTCATCTAATCCCGGCAGTAAATCACCGCGCATGCGCTCTTTTTGCAGGCGCAATTCCATAACTACATCGGCGTCAACGAGCGCATTGCTGATATTGTATTCAACTTCAACTTTTGGGAATAGGTTATGCGTATTATCCAGACCTGCCGGCAGTAAGGTTGGCGGGGCACACAATACTACGCGCGCGCCCATTTTGGAAAGGCACCAAATATTTGAATGGGCTACGCGGCTATGTCTAATATCGCCGATGATGACAGTTTTGAGTCCTTGCGCGCTGCCTAAGTGTTGGCGGATAGTGTAGAGATCAAGTAGAGCCTGCGTGGGATGAGCATGCCACCCGTCTCCGGCGTTAATGAGATTTGCGCGCATGAATGGGACGGCGCTGTAATGCGCCCCTGACAGATGGTGCCGCATCACAATCATATCTGCACCGATGGATTCTAGTGTATTGAGAGTGTTGATCAGACTCTCGCCTTTGCTTACACTTGACGATTGTACGGTCATGTTTACTACGTCTGCGCCTAAGTTTTTAGCGGCGAGCTCAAATGAACCGCGCGTGCGCGTACTAGCTTCGTAGAATAGCGTCACAATTGTCTTGCCACGCAGAGAGCCAGTTTTCTTAATCGGACCGGACATATGCTTGCTCATAATATCCGCAGTCAGCATTACTAGATTGATTTCATCTGCGCTAAAGTCTTGTATATCAAGTATGTGCCGGTGTTGCCATGCAGAGATATCAAGTGCAAGCAAATTATTCATGTTAGCATTGCTCCATGGTGGCGATGCACACTTCGTCAGTTCCGTCGATTTCGCTTAGTTTGACTTGTACATCTTCAGCGTGTGACGAGGGAATGTTCTTCCCTACGTAATCAGCGCGGATGGGCAGTTCGCGGTGGCCTCGATCAATAAGCACGGCCAATTGAATTACTGCAGGCCGCCCGAAATCAATAATGGCATCCATAGCGGCGCGGGCAGAGCGACCGGTGAACAAAACGTCGTCAACCAACACAACAACCTTGCCATTAATGCTACCCGGTATGTCGGAGCCTTTCACTACAGGCTGGCGGTGATTGAGGTCATCGCGGTAGCTTGTGAAATCAAGTACTCCAACAGGGACAGGAGTCTTTTCAAAAGAGGCGATATTGGACGAGAGGCGTTTTGCTAGCGGCACGCCGCGTGTATGCATCCCGACAAGCATGAGATTGTCGGTGGATTTATTGTACTCCACAATCTCATGTGCCATGCGAGCCATAGCTCGCCTTAGCTCATCGGCGCTCATTACAACTTTAATGGGCATAACAAAACCTCTTATCGATTTTTGCCGGTAAGAGGTCTGAGTATATCATCCTTCATATCCCTTACCAGCCTCTCTGGACTGACTTAAAAGGTACAATAAATGAACTTTATTTAGTCGGTAAGATTGTATCATATGGACCGAGACAAAATCAAATGGGTGTATGAGTCCAGTACATATTGGACTTTTCGGTATTTAAGTTTAGCATATTGGAGGCAACCTTTCCCTGGATCCGGCTTAGCCATTCGCGTCATCGGTGATGTGACGCGCGAAAAGCTTGAGATTTTGAAATCGGCTGATTGGATAGTGATGTCTGAAATCAAAAAAGCTAACTTGTACCGTCAGCTATGGCAGAGTTTTGCCATACTTACTGATGTGAAGAGTGTTGGCGTCATGGGAGATTTCCGTACTTATGGGCATTTGGTAGCAGTTCGTGCTGTTACCTCAAATGACGCAATGACCGCTGACTGGGCACGCTTGCCGTACGATGTACTACATCGCGTTGACATTACTAAGTCTACCCTGTAAAATGATCCATATATACATGATATAGGAGTCTTTATATGAGTCCTATCAGAGTT
>WRDV01000034.1 GCA_009779655.1 Dehalococcoidia bacterium | reverse complement strand
TGGATCACCGGCCGCGTCGACGACGTGATCAACGTCGCCGGCCACCGGCTGGGCACCGCCGAAATCGAAAGTGCTCTCGTCGCCCATCCCCAGGTCGCCGAGGCAGCGGTCGTCGGTTACCCGCACGACATCAAGGGACAGGGCATCTATGCCTATGTCACTTTGCGCATCGACGAGGAGCCGAACGAGCAACTGCGCCGCGAACTCATCACCTGGGTGCGTCAGGAAATCAGCGCGATCGCCGCTCCGGATCTGGTGCAATGGGCGCCTGGTCTGCCAAAGACCCGTTCGGGCAAGATTATGCGCCGTGTTCTAAAAGCCGTAGCCGCCGGAGCACCTATTGGTGACGTCACTACGTTAGAGGATCAAACATCCGTGGAAGAAGTGATGGCAGCTTACGAAGATCTGAAGGTTGCCGCTGCTAAATCTCATAACAGTTAGTTGTATTTCTGCTTTCTTAAGAGGGAGTTTCATCGCGTGATGAAACTCCCTCTTGTTTGTGAGCCAATTTATGCCTATGCTACAATATAGTGATAAGGAAAATACTGTGTTAGATCGCTTAGCCCATCTAGAAAAACGTTTCACCAATATTGAGTTGGAAATGATTAGCCCGGATGCAGTTTCCAACGTTAAGAGATTACAGGAACTGGCGCAAGAGCGCTCAGATATTGAAGATGTTGTAATGCTCTACAGGCAGTATAGAAATACAGAAAAACAGCTTGAAGACGCGCATTCCATGCTAGAAACCGAGACTGACGAGGAACTGCGCAGTATGGCCAAGCAGGAAATAATACCCCTAGAAAATACTATGGAACGCTTGCTCGGCGAACTCAAGATGTCTCTGCTTCCTCGTGACCCCAACGACCAGCGCGACGTTATTGTGGAAATTCGCGCCGGAACGGGCGGAGATGAAGCCGGTATATTTGCCGGGGATTTATTCCGCATGTACAGCCGATACGCCCAAGTGCGTAATTGGGTTGTGGAAATCGTTGACAAAAACGAGTCGGCTATCGGCAGTATCAAAGAAGTAGTATTTGAAATAAAAGGCAAAGGCGCTTTCTCCCGCTTGAAGTATGAGCGCGGCGTGCATCGCGTGCAACGCGTTCCTGTCACAGAGTCCGGAGGCCGCATCCATACCTCAACCGCTACCGTAGCCGTCCTGCCTGAAGCTAGCGAGGTTGAAATTGACATCAATCCGGCTGATTTACGCATTGATATATTTCACTCAGGCGGTGCCGGCGGACAAAATGTAAACAAGGTAGCTACAGCCGTCAGATTAACACACCTTCCTACCGGGCTTGTTGTGGTTTGCCAAGATGAGCGCTCTCAATTGCGTAATCGTCAGAAAGCCATGGCTGTATTGCGTGCCCGCCTATTGGAAGCAGAGCGCAACAAGTATGAAAGTGAAGTCGCTTCCGAACGCCGCACTCAGGTAGGCAGCGGTGAGCGCGCAGAGAAAATCCGCACCTATAATTTTCCGCAGGATCGTGTGACGGACCATCGCATCGGCATTACTGTACACAATCTGCCTAAAATCATCGCCGGCGGGCTTGACGAATTAATCGATGCCGTTGCAGCTAGCGAGCAGGTAAAAGCCCTTGAATCCGAACTGGTATAAACTATGAGGGTTAGCCAAAGATGTTTCTTAAAAAAGCTCTTTTTATTTATGCCTCATGCTAATTTCCTGATAAAAACTTGCGATTGTTCTCACGTAACTCCTCAAGAGTTACAGGTGCGTAATTATTAATTTCTACTCCAGCATTTAAGATATTAGGTGCATCTATACGAGATAAAACATCGTCATTGATATTATTATGGGTATGCCCATGAATCATGTAATCACATTCACTAACATCATGTATAGGATAGTGTGATAGTAAAATCTTATGTTCTCCAATATTTACTAAAGAAGTAGATACAATAATTACATCAAAGTGTTTAAGTATATCTACCTTTCTTATCCAGTATTTATCATGGTTGCCAATAATCAGATTTTTCCTACCATTTAGATTTTGTAGGATTTTCTCTGGCGAATAAGCATTACGAAAGAATAAATCACCTAGAATATAAACTATGTCCCTCGGTTCTACTTTCTTATTCCACTTTTCTATCAGCCTAACATCCATTTCTAATACTGATGAAAATGGACGCTTGCAATACTTGATAATATTAGCATGACCGAAATGGTGGTCACTTGTAAAATAAACTATCTTTCTACCTCTCTACTTTACCTCAGTTAATTGCAGCTTCTCTTTGAGAGCAGCTTGTAATACACTCGAGAAGCTAAGCCCCGCTGACTCAGCCTTTCTTTTCAGGTTGCGCGGTATGCTTACGTTAGTTCTCACTGCTGTCGTATCTATATCTTTTCTATAAGTATCAAAGTCAACATCAACATATATCGCAATTTCGCCTTCCTTAGCTTTTGGCATAAAAGTTGATGGCTCAGGCACAACTCTCCCCATATCCTGCTCAAATGTCGCCCATGCACCTATAGCGTCTCTAGCCATATAAATAGCCTCTGCCACAGTATCACCTTGTGTGTCTATATCTAAATCAGGAACAGATATAAGATATCCAACATCACATTGTCTTAAAATAACTGGGTATGCCTTCATATGCACTCCTTTTGCAAAGGTTATTTTAATCCCCTGCGCTTGATAATTTTCTTAGCGAGATCCTCATTAATTTCAGCATGCCAAGGTATAGGCTCTGATGATTCGCCATTTGTAAATATGGTGTGCCTGCCACAATCGCAAGCTTGCCGCCATCCATTAGCTAGAAATAGCCTAATCAGTTCCTTCCGTTTCATTTCCTGTATTATACGCAATCTTTGTGTAAAAGTCAAGCATTATGTATGAGTCCAATACATATTGGACTTTTCGGGATTTATGTGGCATTATTCTGGCATTTTTATATGCAGTAATGGCATAAACCAAACAAAACAAGAGATTATTTACGAAAATACTAGGCACGAAATGACAAAAAATGACAGAAAAATACTCCTCTAGGATTTGGCATGAAGCTGAAAGAGATTCTCCGGCATATCCAAAATTGCCTCTCTCATTCGCATATTGATGACTACAAATTAGAAGCAGAACTACTACTGCGTCATGCTCTAGATCAAAATGCCATAGAGCTGTTCCTTAGCTACGATAGAATGATTTCTGACAAAGAACAACTCTCCATCCAAACTTTGCTTGACCGAAGACTAAATGGCGAGCCATTAGCATATATCGTCGGACGGCGCGAGTTTTATAAGCTAAGTTTTATCGTCAATTCACATGTGCTGATACCACGCCCTGAAACTGAACTTTTGGTGGAAAAAGCCATCGTGATGGCGAGCGCTATGTCATCGCCTGTTATTGCCGACATAGGCACTGGTAGCGGCGCCATTGCCGTAACACTTGCTGTCAATCTGCACGATGCAAAAGTATACGCTGTTGACATCTCGCCGGAGGCGCTGGATGTAGCGCGCGACAATGCCATACGTCACACGGTTGCGCCACTCATTACCTTCGTAAACGGAGACTTATTGAAACCTCTCCCTGAAGCAGTAGATTTACTGGTGGCCAACTTGCCTTATGTTAAATCAAACGACTGCTCAAACAGCGCGGAACCACATTTGGCGCTGGATGGCGGCGCCCAAGGATTGGTTGTAATCAAACGTCTTTGTGCCATGCTGCCAGACAAAATCCGCAAAGGCGGCAGTGTATTACTTGAAATCGGTTATGGGCAAGCGGAGGACGTAGTACGAATGCTGCAGTCATATCTGCCATCAGCCCGCATCGAAACGATCAGAGACTTGGCAGGTATTGAAAGAGTAGTATGCGGGCATTTGTAAAGCCAAGCTTTGATTCCAACTCGCTCAATACTTATCCCGTTTCTTAATTAACGCTAGCGTTACAACCGGGGCATTTTTTAGCATACTTGCTAACCGAAGAATTACAATATGAACAGTAAGTGTACTTACAACTTTTTAAATATTTTGATTGCGGCGTACTTTTTTCTTTATCAATACTGTTAGCGGATGAAGTATCCACTTTAGCTACTCTCTTTAATATCGCGCTAGCGTTAATCGGCTTATATGCGATTCTATTGGCGCAGACGCATATCCGTTGCTCCTTAGCATTAACGAATGGCGCATGATGACTGTGCCCATGAATAACCCATCCTTGATATGCTTTTGGAACATGGCGATAATTATGAACAAGATAAAATTGGATGCCGCCAAATGTAACAAAATCAAGATGGCAACCTCTGCCACGGTCATGATTGCCGCGTATGTGAATTTTGCGCCCATTTAGCCTGTTCCACCAAATCTTCGTTCGGTGATTCGCAAAATCTCCCAGAAAGTAGACTGTGTCCTGAGGGGCGACAGTTCTATTCCACCTAATGCACATAACTCCATTCATATTTCGTACTGAGCGAAATCGACGCAATCGAGAATTCTTGCGAGAGTCAAAATGTGTGTCTGCTATGAAGAATATCTGCGGAGGTCTCCTTTTCCATTTCCGCTTTCTTGTTGCTGCCTGTAAGAGCGCAAAGACAGTAATTATAAGGCACAAAGATAATATGTCTATACAAACTAGAAGCATGGTTGTTGTGTCCATCTAATTCCACTTAGCCGACGGCTCCATTTTCTTGGCTAACTCTGCCTCTGCCTTTTTCACCAGCCTTATAACTTCATAAGAATTTATTGGGCTATAATGCAGAGCCATAGCGCTAACACAGAATAATCTGCGCCCTTTGTTTACCATATATGATTCGTGGATATGTCCGTGAATAGCCCAGCCTGTATAATCTGGTGGAACTCTGCAAGGATCATGCAATAGCAGAAACTGTATGCCGCCAAACGCTTCGTACTCTTTTTCTTTATCGCCGAATGAATCATGATTGCCCTTAATGAATATCTTGCGCCCGTTTAGTATGTGTTTCCAATAATCCCAGCGATGGCGAACGGCAAAGTCGCCTAGAATATAAACCGTATCATATTTTGATACCTTGCGATTCCAATTTCGGTACAGAACTACATTCATTATCCGCCTGGAACGAAAAGGACTCTTTCTAGCAGCATAACTATCATCAAAATGTGTATCTGCTATGAAAAATGTTTGCGGCATTCTCTTTTTCCATTTCCGCTTTCTTGTTGCTGCCTGTAAGAGCGCGAAGACAGTAACTATGAGGCATAAAGTTAATACAGCTATACAAATTACAAACGCAGTTTTTGTGTCCATTTATTCTATATTCCGGCACATCTGCCTAGCACCCATTGTTCCATTTTCGGACAAACCAATAGTTAAACGACAGTACTCACTGAAAGCATTAAATCGGGATTACCCCTTATAAGCCCTTTCTAACGCAGTATTATCTAAAGCCTTATTTAGCTGCTTCTTCTTTCGCTTTTTCTGCCTGACGGTCAGCCACGACCTTCTGCATGATATTACCAGGCGCCTCTTTATAGTTGGCAAATTCCATAGTGTATGTGCCACGCCCCTGAGTAATGCTTTTCAGATCAGTAGCATAGCGCAATACCTCGGCCATAGGAGCACAGGCATCAATGACATTGATACCGCCGCTTGGATTCATTCCCATAACACTAGCACGCTTCGTATTAAGATCCGACAAAATATCGCCGGTAAAATCATTAGGCACCGTAATTTTTATGTTAACAATAGGCTCAAGCAGCACTGGTCTGCCATCAGACAAACCTTGTTTTAGCGCACCTGCTCCGGCAATTTTAAAACATATTTCAGACGAATCAACCGGATGATAACTACCATCCACCAGTATGCACTTAACACCCACAACAGGATATCCGGCCAATGCCCCTTCTCTTAATCCTTCCTGAATACCTTTCTCAACGGCCGGCACATAGTTCTTAGGCACCGTACCGCCAACTACTTTGTTTTCAAACTCGTTTTCAAGGCCTTGCGGCAACGGCTCAAAGCTCATCACTACATGCCCATACTGACCATGCCCGCCCGTTTGTTTTTTATGTTTGTATTCAGCGCGCGACGCAATGGTAATACTCTCTCGATAAGGCACCTTAGGCGTTGTAAGCTCAACGCCAACTCCAAACTTATTCTGCAGCTTTTCCGCGGCAACAGACATCTGCGTGTCCCCTATACCGGACAATATGGTCTCGCCGGTACCGGCATCTCGCTTAACTTGCATTGTCAAATCCTCTTCTGCCAAACGCGCTAATGCCGTGCCCATCTTATCTAGATCGGCCTTTGTCTTTGGGTATACTGCCACGCTGTAAACCGGCTTGGGGAAAGTGAGTTCTTCCAGCTTAGCCGGTTTGGTCTGTGTTCCAAGTGTATCACCGGTAACAGTAACATTGAGCTTAGCAACGCCTCCTATGTCGCCGGCTTCCACTTTTGCTACCTGTTCTTGCGTCTTACCGCGAACCATAAACAATTGCCCGATACGCTCTGTAGTATTCTGATTTATGTTAAACACCTGCGAGTTACTATCTAAACTGCCGGAATAAACACGGAAATATGTCAGCTTCCCCACATATGGATCAGCCGTAGTTTTGAATACTAACGCCGCCGGAGAAGAAGATACCGAGGCTTCCAATTCCTTGACAGCAGAGTTCGCCGACAAGTCTATTTCTCGCTGCATCGGAGAAGGAAGATAGTTTTCAATAGCTTCCATCAGCTGCCCCACACCTATATCCAACAGCGCAGAGCCCGTTAAAATGGGGAAAATCTTGGTTTCTACTACAGCATGCTTCAGGCCTTTAATGATTTCATCGGTAGTAAGTTCCTCACCCCCAAGATATTTTTCCATAAGGGCGTCATCACTTTCGGCCACTGCTTCCATCAGTTTGCCGCGCAGTATTTGGGCTTGCTCCATAAGCTCGGATGGTATGGGGCATTCTTTGGCCGGAGCGCCAACATAAGCTTTCATACTCACCAAATCTATGAGTCCGCTAAAGCTAGTATGTGTACCAATAGGCATTTGGATAGGAAGACAGTGTCCGCCAAAGCGTGTTTGGAATTGTTCTACAGTCTTAAAGAAGTCGGCATTTTCACGATCCATTTTGCTGACGAATATAATGCGTGATTGTCCCGACTCTTGGCTGTAATTCCAGTTGAGCTCCGTACCGACCTCTAAACCGGATGCAGCGGATGCAAGCACAACGGCACCCTCCGTAACACGCACGGCGGCCTTGACTTCACCCACAAAATCAAGGTATCCCGGTGTATCAAGCATATTTACTTTAATACTATGCCATTCATACGGCAACAAAGATAAGTTGATAGAAATATGGCGCTTAATTTCGTCCGGATCATAGTCAGACACAGTTGTGCCGGCATCTATCTTGCCAATGCGATTAGTAACACCGGCAGTAAATAAAATGGCTTCTGAAAGCGTTGTTTTGCCCGCACCGCTGTGGGACAGCAACGCAACGTTGCGGATATTGCCCGGAGAGTACTGTTTCATGTAACGCCCTCTCTGCGCTAGGCAACCTAGCGCATTTATTAAATTAACTAAACGCCTACGAGGAAGCGGGTTAGCTCAAGTAATACATCCGGAAACGGCGCTCAAGGACTGTGGCATCCTAGCGTAATGTAAACCACAATACAATAAGCAGAATCACGACACCAGCAGAAAACCAGGCTATACGTTTCAGTTCCCATGGTAATTCGGCTACGCGAGCATCCATTACTTCCTGACTGATGCCGCCTTTTCCGGCCACAACAGCAACCGTGGGAGAAGGCGCCGCAACATGCTCAAGCATGTGAGCAACTACCGGCTCCGGAGCAGCGCCGGCAGCCGGCCTAATAGCCGCTCCACCCTTATGACTTTTTGTGCGCCTCTGATGAATATTGCGAGCCATACATGGAATCCTTTCGCTAACTATATTATGGCACACCAAATCACTTGGCTCTCGGATGAGCCTTGTCGTACGTCTGGTGTATATGTTCAGATGTTAAATGAGTATAAATCTGAGTAGTTGAAATATTGGCATGCCCCAATAGTTCCTGCACTGAGCGCAAATCCGCTCCGCCATTAAGCATATGGGTTGCAAAACTATGGCGCAATGTGTGCGGCTTGACCTTACTCTCTAAACCGATGTTCTTAGCATATCCTTTCAGTATCTGCCATAAACCCTGGCGCGTCAGGCGTTCGCCGCGCTGATTGACAAAAAAGGCTTTCTCGGTGCTTGAGCGCACAAACCTCGGCCGCACATCATTGACATAAATTTCTGCCGACTGCGACGCCTGCGGATACACGGGTACCATACGTTCCTTATTGCCTTTGCCAAACGGCCGTACGAAACCATTCTTGATATCAATATCGTCAACATTTAATCCAACAAGCTCAGAAACACGCATGCCGCTAGCATATAGTAATTCCAGCATAGCACGGTCGCGCTTGGCTTCAGGGGTGTTTATTTTGGACGGCTGCTCAATAAGCAAGCGCACCTGATCCACAGTCAGCGTTTCAGGTAAATCCTTGCCTATTTTTGGAGAACTTATACCCTTAGACGGATCAACCTTAATCTTGTTATCGGCCACAAGAAAGTTGAAAAAGCTCTTTGCGGCAGCCACCTTGCGTGCAACAGTAGTCGGAGCATAGCCGCGTTCCTTAAGATTCAACATGTAGCTGAGCATAACGGCACGATCAAAAGAATCCCAAGCAGGATTATCAATACCCTTACCGGCAACTGAATCCTCGGCGAAAGTTGCCAGTTGATTAAGGTCATTCGCATAAGCAGAGGTAGTATTAGAAGAAAAACCTTTCTCTACACGGAGATAGTTCAAAAAGCCGTCTATATCTTGTCTCACATGTCACCTCTCTGTTAATTGCCGCTATTTTAACATAACACACATATGGCAAACAACTACCCATCTTGGATAGTATTCCGCTCCATCGCATACAAGCACGCTAATTATGTTAAAATAGCATTATGTCCACCACATTAAACCCTCTATTGATACGAGCGAAACAGCTTCCAACAAATCCCGGTGTCTATATCATGAAAAATGATACCGCAAAGGTCATTTATGTAGGCAAAGCTATTAATCTGCGCAATCGCGTCAAGAGTTATTTTATGAATGGCGCCCGCGACGCCAAAACAGAGCAATTGGTGGCCC
>WRDV01000033.1 GCA_009779655.1 Dehalococcoidia bacterium | reverse complement strand
TGCCGGCCTTGTGGCAGCGGGAGTGCATCCATCACCCGTGCCTTATGCCGATATTGTCACATCTACCACGCATAAGACATTACGTGGCCCGCGCGGCGGTTTTGCGTTGTGCAAACAAGAATACGGCAAAACTCTTGATTCCTCTGTATTTCCTCGCATGCAAGGAGGACCTCTAATGCATGTCATCGCAGCTAAGGCAGTGGCTTTCCGCGAGGCTATGCAGCCTGACTTCGTAGATTACCAAAAGCGTGTCATACAAAACGCTTCCGCGCTAGCTAGCGAGCTTAAAAGTGCAGGATTGCGTTTGGTAAGCGGCGGCACTGATAACCATTTAGTCCTGATAGACCTCTCAGATACCGGAGTTAACGGCAAGCAAGCCGAAGAGTCGCTGGGGCGCGCCAGTATCGTGGTCAACCGCAACACAGTGCCATTCAGCACAGCTTACTCCCCGCGCGTCACAGCCGGTATGAGGCTAGGAACCGCCGCTGTCACCAGCCGCGGCTTCGGCACAAAAGAAATCCGGGACATAGCGCGTTTTATCGTCAGAATCGTCAGCAATATAGATAGCCCATCAGTGGAAAAAGCGGTGTTCGATGAAGTACAAATTATCTGTCAGCGCTTCGCGGTACCTGGAATAGACGCCTAAGCAATACCGGATAGGAGTAGGATTGTCATGGAAGAACTGAAGGTTTTTGCCGGACGAGCGCATCCCGCACTGGCGCAAAGCATATGTGATTATCTGGGCATGCCGCTTGGCAAGTGTGAAGTCTCCCAGTTTTCTAATGAGAATATTTTCGTCCGAATACTGGAAAACGTACGCGCGCGCGATGTGTTCATCATCCAGCCGATATGCTCTCCGGTAAATACAAATCTTGTGGAACTGCTTATTATGCTGGACGCCTTCTGGAGGGCATCTGCCGGACGCGTCACCGCTGTCATACCATACTACGGTTATGGGCGCACTGACAAAAAAGATCAGCCTCGCGTACCTATAACGGCCCGTTTGGTAGCCGACCTCATCACCACTGCCGGAGCCTCGCGCGCCATGATGGTAGACTTGCATGCGGGTCAAATTCAAGGCTTTTTCAATATCCCAGTGGATGAGCTCTCAGCGCAAATGCTGATTGCAGGTTACATTAGAAATAAGCAGTTAGGCAATATAGTGGTGGTTGCCACAGACATCGGTATTTCCAAGAAATCACGCGATATGGCAGCAAGACTTAAAGCCCCGCTAGCTATCGTGGAAAAGCGACGCCTGGGAAACAACGACCAAACAGAAACGCTGAATATAATCGGTGATGTCAAAGGTAAAATAGCCATAACTTTTGACGATGAAATTGACACCGCCGGGTCATTAGTAAATGCAGTAGGCGCTTTATTAAATGAAGGAGCAACGGAAGTATATGCCTGCGCCTCGCATCCGGTATTGTCCGGCCCTGCTATTGAGCGATTGGCTGCTTCGCCGGTGAAAGAAATAATTGTAACTAACACTATCCCTCTGGCAGACAGTAAAAAACTGGACAAAATTACCGTGCTCCCGCTTGCTCCGCTACTGGGCGAGGCCATACACCGCATCCATACCGGATTGTCTGTCGGCGCAATGTACGATGAGTAGTCAGTAAAATTCCATATTACTTTTGTTTTCGGATTCATAAGCAGTAAGCGCTATTGCTTTAATACTGTAGGCTATTCCTAACCGGCGTAGGCAATATTAAAATAATAACTGTCGAAAATGTGACCGCCAATGCGCGGTAGATAGTCGAGGCAAAATATATGTTTAATTGGTTAAGCGGTGATTCCAACGAGCGCGAACTAAAGAAGATAGCGCCACTTATTAAGCGCATAAACGAGCTTGAATCGGAGTTCCAAAAGCTGAGCGACGCAGAGCTGAAAGATAAGACAGCCGGCTTCAAAGAACGCCTGGCCAAAGCAACCGCGCAGCAGCAAAAAGACCTTGAGTCTGCAAAGCAAGAACTCACGGAGGCCCAATCATGCCTATCAGCACTGGATGACGCCGACCGAAAAACAGAGGTAACATTACAGTGCAAGCGCTTGCAGGATAAGATAGCCGACTTAGACAAAGCGTTGCGTAAATCTGAGAACGTTTTTCTAGATGAGTTGTTACCTGAGGCTTTCGCGACAGTTCGCGAGGCTGCGCGCCGCACCATACGTCAGCGGCATTACGACGTGCAACTCATGGGCGGTATCGTATTGCACAACGGCCGCATATCTGAAATGCGCACCGGTGAAGGCAAAACATTGGTTGCCACCCTGCCTTTATATTTGAACTCACTCAGCGGGCGCGGAGCGCACCTGGTGACAGTCAATGACTATCTAGCGCGGCGCGACCCATATTGGATGGGACCAGTTTTCCAGGCGTTGGACGTCAGCGTAGCCAGCATATACCCCATGCAATCCGAAGCCGAACGTCAGCCATCGCGACTGTTTGATCCCACTTACAACAGCGACAAAGATAACGATCCATGGCGGCATTTCAGGCCTATCACTCGCAGAGAAGCGTACAGAGCCGATATCACATACGGCACTTCCGCCGAGTTTGGATTTGACTACCTGCGCGACAACATGGCTGTTGACCTTAATCAAACAGTTCAGCGCGAACGGAATTTCACAATCGTAGACGAGGTGGATAACTTACTTATTGACGAAGCGCGCACTCCGCTCATCATATCAGCTCCTGACGCTGAGTCCAGTCAGCGCTATCAGATTTTCGCTCATCTGGTTCAGCAACTCAAAGGTATTATGATAAAGGGCAAAGCCAATGAGTACGAAGAGGATATCGCGCAATCCAACGCCGATTATACCTATAACGAAAAGGACCGCAGCGTAGCCCCTACCGATTATGGTTTTACACACATAGAAGGATTACTCAGGCGACAAGGACAACTGAAATCCGATAGCATATACGACCCGCAAAATGCTGACTTGATGCGCCATTTGCGTAACGCCCTAACCGCCAAGGAGTTCTATAAGAGAGACCACCAGTACATGGTAAAAGACGGCGAAGTGCTAATTGTCGATGAATTCACCGGACGCGTGCTTGTTGGCCGGCGTTATTCTGAAGGTCTGCACCAAGCGATTGAAGCTAAGGAACACGTTAAAGTTCAACAAGAAACTAAGACGTTCGCCACTATCACCATTCAGAACTACTTCCGTATGTATGCCAAGATAGCCGGTATGACCGGTACCGCAGTTACTGAAGCCGAAGAATTTGCCAAAATTTACAAACTCGAAGTAGTAGTTATACCCACCAACAAATCTCTGGCCCGTGAGGATCATGGCGATTACATTTATAAGAATACCGACTCAAAATTCAAAGCCTTGGTAAAAGAGGTGGAAGAAATCTACAAGCAAGGCCGTCCGGTGTTAATCGGCACTGTGGCTATTGAAAACTCAGAGATAATCAGTGATTTGTTAACACGACGAGGGGTTAGGCATAACGTACTCAACGCCAAAAAACATGAGCAGGAAGCCCTAATTATCTCTGAGGCCGGCAAGCCAAAGGCAGTTACTGTGGCCACTAACATGGCCGGTCGCGGCGTAGACATCATCTTGGGAGGTAAACATCCGGATAGCGACGATGCAAAAGCTCAAGCCGAATGGCAGGCGCGCCACGATCAAGTTGTAGAACTTGGAGGGCTGCATGTGCTGGGCAGCGAACGGCACGAATCACGCCGCATTGACAACCAATTGCGCGGCCGCGCAGGCCGACAGGGAGACCCCGGCTCATCACGCTTTTACGTGTCGTTAGATGACGATTTAATGCGCCGTTTCGGCGGAAACCGCATACAAGGCATCATGAACTGGGCCGGCATGGATGAGAACACGCCCATTGAAAACCGCCTGATATCTCGCAGTATTGAAAATGCCCAAACCAAAGTGGAAGGATTCAACTTTGATATCCGCAAGCACTTGGTTGAGTATGACGATGTCATTAATAAGCAGAGAGAAATTATCTATAGCGAGCGCCGCAAGATATTGGAAGGTGCAAACCTGCGCATCAACATACTTGATATGGTAAAAGATGTTATCGAAACCGAGACTGATAAGGCGCTTAGTGCTCATAGGGACGAAGAGCCTGATTGCGCTGCTTTAATTAACGCTATGAAAAACATCTTCCCTGTTCCTGATGAAATTACCGCGGAAGTCTTGCAGCAAATGCGTCCCGACGATGTGAAAGATACGCTAATACAAACCGCCGAAGAAATATATTCCCAAAAAGAAGCTGAGGTTGGAGCTGCCCAAATGCGCACTCTGGAACAATTGATAATGCTACGCATTATTGATACGCTATGGGTAGAACATCTGACCGCCATTGATTATATTCGCCAAGGCATCGGCCTGCAGTCTATGGCTCAACAAGACCCGCTGGTAGCATACAAACGCCAATCCAGCGTTATGTTCGCCGAATTACGCGAAGCCATTCGCAATGATTTGGCGCGAACTATTTTCCGTGTTTCTGTTGTTAGACCAGGCGCTCCGTCTCAAGCGGCGCCGGCGGATCAACCTGCTTCGCCCATGACCAAGATTATTGGCAAACCAAGCAATAAAAAATCATCCTTGCCTCTTGGGCAAAAACCGGGACGTAACGATCCCTGCCCTTGCGGGAGCGGTAAAAAATATAAACACTGCCACGGGAAATAGAGAGGTATCAACCCGTTCAGAATGAAGTAGTAGAAAAAGGGAAAGGGTTAGTGAAATGAATTCTTCAATAACGCCGAGCCTATTGTTTTTGGCAGTAATGCTGGTATGGGTAGCTATTGCAGCAGCTTTCATCGGGCTAACAATTTGGGGAAGCAAGTTTGCCTATAATCACGGAAAGCAAACAGGCAACGTCACCATATCAATTATACTGATTGCGGCGAGTTTTGTTGTTGGGCTGACATTCATACCCGGTATATTCCATCTTATTGGGACGACAAAAGCACAAAAAAGAACCATGAATTTTGGCGTGTCTGATAAAGAACGTATCAAGGTTAGATGCCCAAATTGCAAGCAACTAGTTGACGAAATTGCGACTTTTTGTTCAGAATGTGGCACAAAGCTTGATTAGGTATGGGTAATCATTTGGGCTATTTCTAAATCTACGCCTATTAATCCATTTAGCATGACGCAAAAAGCAAAACTGCGATCTTTTCTGATGCTAAAAACTTTTGGGAGTCAAGAAAAATATAGCGAATAAGCCGCCTAAATATGCTTAGTGACGCTGATAATACCTGCTATTAACGGAGTGTAATTAATGACAGAAAGCGCTTCTTCATCCGGCCCGACTACCGCTGTTGAAGAAATCATTGGCTGCTTCAAGTCAAGCCTAATAACCGGCAAAAACTGGTATTTGGCTCTGCTGGAAGCGGTTAAAAACTGGCCTGTTAGCGAAGAGCACTTTGATGGGAAAGATTACCATTATATCATCCATGACGAAGCGCTTGACCTACTGCAAATAGCCGAGCGGTTACTCACAGCCGCCGGGGAACTCGTTCCTGAGGATGAGAAGATATCCTTCTTATTCCGCAACAAAACCCCATTGCAGCTCAATAAGGAAGAAGTACGCGAGTTAATGGGAGAACAATGCTTAGGGCAGCATCTTAATTTTTTCTACGGCATCGTCGTCGAAGAAGCCATCATTCAAGCTGTTGAAGAAGCAGTGCGTAAAGAAGAACAGGGACTTAATATGCGTAATGAAACAGCTATTATTGATGAAGCATACAATCGTGTATATGAGGCATCACAGCGCACGTTGCTCCGCAAATTTCGCAATGACATGGTATACGGCACCAGCCGCAAAATGACGTTAAAACAGCTTAAAGAATTCAGTTACTGGCGCTTCAAATACCGCCTGAAGCATTGTGATAAGGCTCGTATTGCATCAGATACCAAGAAAGCCCTTTCTTGGCTGCAGCACAATAGCGACAAACCGTCTGAATCGCCCTAGGATTAGCTGCGGTAGTATAGCAGGAGTAATCAATACCACCCAGCATGATTTATGCCCTCCGACTATTAAGCAGAAAAGCCAGCACCCAAAAGGAGGCTGCATGAGTAAGGCTCGCATTTCTCTGAGTTTGTAAGGCTGTCAGTAGAAAAAGTGTTATACCCCTCCACTATAAGGGATACTTTGAGGGCAAAAAGAGTGGTATTTTTATCGGTAACTTTGGCTTTTTCAAATATTTTACAAAAATGTCAAGTTATGGAAAGCGAAAAGAATTGGCCGCTGACAACAGAACATGTCCTATTACTGTTTCGACAAGGATACACAACAATAGCAACAGCATTAGCAACGCAAAGTTTGTATAGAAAGTTCTTACTAATTTATCTGTGATTACATTTTCGCTATTGCTATTGAAAATGCGAGCAATTTCATTGAAGCTGACATATAAATAAAACACCTTGTCTTGTTCATTAGGATCAAGTTTAACGAGTTCCTTGACAAGCCGAATCCTAGTTATCACTAGAAATATTCCGCCGATGACAAAATGGATTACTGGCATAATCACGAATAGGTTATCGGGAACAATTATATTGCCTCGCGAAAAAACCACTTTGCTGAGAACTAATACGAGCACAAACAGCAATACCAGCCATGCTTGAATAGTATAGCAAATCCGAAAAGCTTTCTTGAGTTCTTTCATACTCTATGACATGGTGTCAGACTAAAGATGGAACCGGATCAATAAATGGGGGTATATCATCCGCATGATTACAAGACGGACAAGTTTTGGTCATATTTGATATCTGTATTACACAGTTATCGCAAGTTGCTATATTTGATATTCTCCTTTTAGCTAGATTACAGTCACTTTGATGTGTCCCAACTCACTATCTATTTCTTTTATAAAAGTTCATGGTCTTTACTTGAGTAATAATTGCAGCAACAGCTACTCCAATTAACGCCAAAACCAACCCCAAAAGAAACCACGCATAAAAGCTATCCCCAAGAAAAGCAGGGCTTAATACCAGTAATGTTGTAAATACGGTAATGCTGAAAATCGAATAGATAAGTAGGGCATTAGCGCAGATCCTGTGTCCGTAGTCCCACGTTTCTTGATTCCTAGCCGTAGCTTTTGTTCGGATACCATACAGGTCGTTGATTTTCTCGGGAGGCGCAAATTTCAATAGCAAACCCGCGATTAACGTAGCTGACACAAGAATGCCTCCCATTACATAGCCGAAAATGGTCATGTTGTTTAACTCCTTTTACATTTTATCTGCATCTTTAGATATACACTTTGTTAGAAATGGAGCAGAATTTCTTATTCCACCGTAACTAATCTCGGGGTGATTCAACCTGTCAAGTTTTCCTTGTGTTTCATCAAGCGCTCTAGTTTTTCGCAGGCAGCAGTCAGTTTTTCACGCTGTTTCTCAACTATTGCCACAGGCGCTTTAGCGCAAAAAGCCTTGTCGCCAAGCAGGGCTTCCAAACGGCAAATTTCCGCGGTAATTTCCGTTATCTCTTTGGTAATGCGCTCCATCTCAACACGCAGATCAAACATGCTTTCCATAGGGATGACTATTTCGCTGTTTTGCAGCACCAAACCAAGCGCCTGCGGAGGCACTGTACCACGACGTTCCGCATCAACAGTAACCTTGGCCCTAGCCAATATCTCAAGCGCACCAATATATGGCTTGAGCATTGCTGTTCTTTCTCCGACATAAACAGAGGCGCATATTAAGCGATTAGGCTCAACTTCATATTCAGCACGGGTATTACGCACAGCGCGAACGATTTCAATCAGCGTATTGATGGTGCTTTCCGCAGCCATATCAGGCTCGGTTTTCTCAGCGCTGGGATAAGCCACCACCATTATTGAATCACCAAGATTAAGGTTAAACGCCTTATTGATATGCTGCCACAACTCTTCGGTGACAAACGGCATATACGGATGCAAAAGCCGCAGAGAAATCTCCAGCACATGTACTAATACCGGAATAGGCGAAAGCGCCGACTCATCCGATAAACGCGCCTTAGACAATTCAATATACCAATCGCAGTATTCACCCCACAGGAAGTCGTGAACCGCGCGCAGCGCCTCGCCAAACTCAAATTTTTGCATCAAGTCGCCGGCTTCTGCTGCTACAGTATTAAGACGCGAGACAATCCAGCGGTCCTCAAGCGTCAGCTTCGACGTATTGATGTCCGTGTTAACCAAGCCAGTATCAGAGTATCGCAACACAAAACGCGCGGCATTCCACAGTTTGTTGGCAAAATTACGCCCGGCCTCAAGCTTAGTAGACGACAACTTGCTGTCATTGCCGGGTGCTATACCGCTTATAATCGCAAAGCGCAGAGCGTCAGTTCCATACTTTTGCATCACGTCCAGCGGATCAATGGAATTGCCCTTGGTTTTGCTCATCTTCTCGCCATTCTCATCGCGAATGAGCCCATGCAGATAGACATAGCGGAAAGGCGGCTGATTCATATTCTCAATGCCCATCATAATCATGCGCGCTACCCAGAAAAAGAGAATATCGTAAGCCGTTTCCATCACCGTGGTAGGATAAAAATACTGCAGATCAGGGGTACTATCAGGCCAGCCAAGTGTGGAATGAGTCCACAATCCAGACGAAAACCATGTATCCAAAACATCAGGGTCTTGCACTATCTGCTCAGAGCCGCATTTGGGACAAGCATTAGGCTCATCTAGCGTTACAATTGTCTCGCCGCAAGCGCAATACCACACAGGAATACGATGCCCCCACCATAACTGGCGCGAAATGCACCAGTCACGAATGTTCTCCATCCAGTTTAGATACACTTTGCTGAAACGTTCGGGCATGACGGTAATACTGCCGTCTTTAACAGCCGTAATTGCCGGCTCTGCTAGCGGAGCAATTTTAATAAACCACTGGCGGCTGGCTATAGGCTCAATTATGGTACGACAGCGCTGGCAATGCCCTACCGCATGAGTATGCGGCTCAACCCTCTCAAGCAATCCTGAGCTTTCCAACTCGGCAACGATAGCCTTGCGCGCCGCAAAACGATCCATGGAGGCAAATTTACCGCCGTTCTCGTTTATGGTCACATCGTTATTTAATATGTTAATAATCGGCAGATTATGACGTAAGCCGGTTTCAAAATCATTGGGATCATGCGCAGGCGTAACCTTAACCGCCCCAGTTCCAAACTCCATCGAAACAGAAGCGTCGCCCACGATAG
>WRDV01000032.1 GCA_009779655.1 Dehalococcoidia bacterium | reverse complement strand
TGCATGAAACTGATTTGGAGCGCATTATGGCTACTGCCGCGGTGCTCAACATATATCCCGAAGAGGTTGTGATTATTGGTTGTGAACCCGCAGATACGGCAGTTGGGCTGGGGCTAACCCCTTCTGTGAAAGCTGCTGTACCGCAAATAATCGACTTGGTAATGCAAGAACTGTCCTAATTACCGGCGTTCTTCTTTTCTCTTTTGCGTCTATCCCGTTTTTTGTTTTATGATGTGGTGACGTGTGCGCTATTGAGCATTATAACATTCGGGTTTATGGTGTAGTTCAGGGGGTCGGTTTCCGCCCTTTCATCTACCGGATGGCGCTTGCGCACATGCTTAACGGTTGGGCGCGTAATACGTCTGGCTACGTGGAAATTGACGTTGAGGGCGCTGACAATAACGTCGAGGCTTTTCTAAATGCTATTCAATATCGGAAGCCTCATGCCGCTTATATTGAAAAAATAGAATCACAAAAAAAAGAGCAAATCACAGGACACTCTGCTTTTGAAATTAAAGGCAGCAAGCATGAGCAAGGGGAATATCAGCTTATTTCTCCCGATATCGCCATATGTCCTGAGTGCACCGCTGAGATTTTTGATTCTTCAAATCGCCGTTATCGGTACCCTTTCACGAACTGTACCAACTGCGGCCCGCGTTTTACTATAATTAAAGATATCCCTTATGACCGTCCGCTTACCACAATGAGCTGTTTTACAATGTGTGCCGATTGTCAGACAGAATATGACAATCCGGCAAATCGCCGTTTTCATGCTCAGCCAAATGCCTGCTCAGTATGCGGTCCACAATTAGAACTAGTGTATAGTAGCGGACAGACGCTAATTTGTGATAGTCCTTTGGATGAGGCTTCTCGCTTGCTACGCGACGGTAAAATTGTCGCAATAAAAGGATTGGGCGGCTTTTTACTTGCCTGTGATGCCGCCAATGATGCTGCTGTAAATGAACTGCGGCGGCGGAAACAGCGTCCGTCTAAACCTTTTGCTGTTATGTTCCCGGATGTGGCAACGGCGCGCCGTTATTGCCACATAACTGCTGAGGAAGAGAAATTACTGCTATCTAAGCAAAGCCCTATTGTACTTCTTAAGCTGCTTTCGCAAGCGGATTTATCGCCTAGTATAGCTCGCTCGCTCAAGTATTTGGGAGCGCTATTGCCTTACACGCCGCTTCACCTTCTTTTGATGCGCGGAGCAGGCATACCGCTCGTTATGACAAGCGGCAACTTGAGCGAAGAGCCGATTGCGCGCGATAATTCTGAGGCGGTAGAACGATTAGGAAATATTGCGGACTATTTCTTGCGGCACAACAGAGATATACACATGTGCTACGACGATAGCGTGGCGATGCTTGTGAACGATGAGCCATGTTTGGTGCGACGGGCGCGCGGCTACGCTCCTTACCCCGTGCGCCTGCCTTTTATGGCCAAGAAATCTGTTTTGGCCTGCGGGGCTGATATGAAGGGATCTTTCTGTTTAACGCGCGATGCGCATGCTTTTGTTAGCCAACATATTGGAGACATGGAAAATGTCGAGACTCTGAGTAATTTTGAGGGTACTGTAGAAGCATATAAGCAGCTGTTTCGCATTGAGCCGCAGATTATTGCCTGCGATGCTCATCCTAATTATCTAAGCGCTCGCTATGCTCAGAAATTAACGCAGAAGGACACAAGCTTAAACTTACTTTATGTACAGCACCACCATGCCCATGTGGCGTCCTGTATGGCGGAGAACGGTATAACACAGCCTGTCATAGGCGTTGCTTTGGATGGTACCGGATATGGCACAGACGGGAATATCTGGGGCGGAGAATTTTTGCTGGCTGATTACAAGAAATGTGATCGATTGGCTCATTTGGAATATGTGCCGCTTCCGGGCGGCGATGCAGCAACCCGCCGGCCCTTGCGCGTTGCCTGCGCTTACGTGTATGCCTTGCTAGGAGAAGCGACGCTTATAGAATCAGGTTTGTCTAAGCGTATACCGTCTGTGGAATTAAGTCTGTTGTGCCGGCAAATTGAGCGGCGCGTCAATTCTCCATTGACTTCAAGTTGCGGGCGCTTGTTTGATGCAGTGTCGGCGCTCATTGGAATAAATGACAGCATAAATTATGAGGCGCAGGCCGCTATTGAGCTGGAAATGGCAGCGACTGATGCGCCGGTCACTGCAAAACGTTACTCTTTAGAGTTTGCCGAACAAAATGGTATGCGAATTATTCGTCTTAAAGAATTGTTTAATGCTATACTCAAAGATGTCCAAAGCCATGTAGGACAAGCAGAGATTGCCTGCTGTTTCCATGTTTCTCTAGCTGATGCGATAGCGGCAATGTGCCAAGAGTTGTCGCGCCAAAGCGGTGTTAAAACAGTTGCTTTATGCGGCGGCGTGTTCCAAAATCGCTTGTTACTGCAATTGGTAACACGAGAACTGCGCCGTAGGGAGCTATGCGCAATTTGGCATAAGCAGGTGCCGTCTAACGATGGCGGAATAGCTTTGGGACAGGCGGCAATAGCCGCTTTTTCTAGTATGTAATATAAAACTAACGGAGGGCGTTGTTATTATGTGTGTTGCTGTCCCAGCTTTAATTATTAGCCTTGATGGCATGAGTGCCGAGGTAGATATTGAGGGTATACGTCGCAGGACCAGTATCTATCTTGTACCGGAAGCCAAAGTCGGAGATTACGTGATAATGCATGCCGGGTTTGCTATACGCGTAATGGATATGAAAGAGGCGCATGAGACGATAGCTCTACTTAAGGAAATCAATGCAACCGGAAATTAAGGCGTTTCGCGATCCGGAGCTCGCTCTGGCTCTGGTACAAAAAATCAAAAAGCGCGCCAGCCTAAAAGCGCGCCTAATGGAATTTTGCGGCAGCCATACCGCGTCTGTCTTAAAGCATGGACTGCGCCATCTTTTACCCGAAGGAATTGAAATGCTCTCGGGGCCGGGGTGTCCGGTATGCGTTACGGCGCAAGAAGATATTGATCGCGCCATTGCTTTAGCGCAACTGCCTGATATTACGATATGTACTTTTGGCGATATGCTCAAGGTTCCCGGCACCTACGCAAGTTTGCAGCAGGCGCGCGCTGACGGCTGCGATGTGCGCATGGTATATTCCACCTTGGATGCGCTTGAAATTGCCGGACAAAATACAAATAAAGCAGTTGTTTTTCTTGGCGTCGGTTTTGAGACCACTGCTCCAACGATTGCCGCCTCTATCGCTATGGCAAAAGACCGGCGGTTTAGCAATTACTCTGTCCTCTCGCTGGCTAAGCTGTGTCCTCCCGTTATGAAAGCCATGCTTGATGGCGGAGAGATTAAAATAGACGGCATTATCTGTCCGGGACATGTAAGCGCTATCATCGGCTCAAAGCCGTATGAGTTTATTCCAAGCAGCTATGGCGTAGCTTGCGCTGTGGCGGGCTTTGAGCCGGTGGATATTTTGCTGGCGGTTGATTTGCTCTTAACACAGATAGAAAGCGGCAAACCAAAGGTGGAGATTGCTTACGGGCGCACTGTCTCGCCGGCGGGCAATTCTCATGCGCAAGAATTACTCTCGTGTGTGTTTGAACTTGCCCCTGCGCGTTGGCGAGGCGTCGGCGAAGTAGCTGACAGCGGTTACAAAATCAGGGATACATACAAGGATTTTGACGCGGAGCGTCTGTTTGAAATCAAGACTGCCCCGTCAAAGGAACCTGCAGGCTGCCGCTGCGGCGATGTGTTGCGAGGTGTTATTAAGCCTCCGGAGTGTCCTTTATTTGGGATGACGTGCTTGCCTGAGCGACCAACAGGCCCTTGCATGGTGTCAGGCGAAGGCGCCTGCGCTAGTTATTACCTTTTCGGAGAAAGTACTGGGGGGAAATAAATGGAAGAGCGCATTCTGATGGCTCATGGCAGCGGTGGTAAGTTGAGCCATGAGTTAATAACGCGATGCTTCGTGGGAAAGCTTGATAATCCATGGCTGTCGCGTATGGACGACGCAGCTGTGATTAATAACACAAATCATAAGTTAGCTTTTACTACTGACAGCTATGTGGTGACACCGTTATTCTTTCCAGGCGGCGATATTGGGAAACTGGCTGTTTGCGGTACAGTAAACGATTTGGCAGTCAGCGGGGCTGAGCCGCAATACTTAAGCTTAGCCCTTATACTGGAAGAAGGTTTGCCTGTGGCTGATTTGGAGCGAATAATTGAGTCAATCAGGCAGGCTTCTCTTGAGGCTAATGTGAGTATTATTACCGGCGACACAAAAGTAGTACCGCATGGTAAAGCTGACGGGATATTCATTAACACATCAGGAGTAGGGCGTATACTGCCTGATGTTAACGTCTCAGGAGCAAACGTTAAGCCGGGTGATGTTGTTATCGTAAGCGGCAGTGTCGGCGATCATGGCATGACTATTATGGCGCAGCGCGAAGGGTTACGATTTGAAGGGGACATTGCAAGCGACTGCGCCCCGCTTAACGGACTTGTTGCCAATATGCTTGCGGTATGTCCGCAAATACATTGTATGCGCGACCCGACTCGTGGAGGCGTGGCGACAACGCTTAATGAAATTGCGGCGCAGTCGGGCGTAGGTATGATTATTAACGATGATGCTGTGCCGGTACGGCCACCGGTGCGGGCATTATGTGAGATGCTGGGACTGGATCCGCTGTATATTGCCAACGAGGGAAAACTGTTGGCTTTTGCACCGGCTGAGTTTGCCGGCCAACTGCTTTATGCTATGCGAGCGCATAAGTATGGGTGTGATGCCGCCGTAATCGGTGTAGTTACGGCAGATAATCTGGGGCAGGTTATATTGCGCACAAAACTAGGCACTTCGCGTATGCTGGCTATGCTTGCGGGTGATATTCTGCCGCGTATCTGTTAGGATAATTTTCGAGTGGAAAAAAGAGGACTAGCGTCGCTGAAAATGCTACCTAATATGAATGAGCATATCAAACTGATGCTAAATGAGAAAATCGTCTTAGTCGGCTCTGAATTTGACGGCAAGCCGTTTATAAAAGCCATGCTTGTTAGCCGACGCGAAAGCGATAATATATTTTACTTTGATTCCAACAATGGCTCAAACCGTGTTGCCCACTGGAGAGAGAATCCTGCCGCATGTGTATACTTTTACGATAAGCCGGCATACCGCGGCGTCATGTTGACCGGCACTATGGAGATAATCAATGATTTGGAAACAAAGAAGAAACATTGGAGGAGCTCTATGAAGGCTATTTATAGCGGCGGCGTGACGGATCCCGATTATTGCATATTAAAGTTTTTGGCAACAAGCGGACGGCATTATTTCATGTTTCAGTCGGAAGATTTTAAAGTATAATGATGCTAATCAGAGAAATTGCCAAAAAGAATGTTTGTTTTGGGTTGATATTTCTAAGCGTAAACACAACCGGCTTCAAATTTAGATATCGTAAAAGCCGGTTGTGATACATCTATTACGGTAGGGCCGTAATGCAAATTTTTTGAATTATGAGTATTTATATTATAGTTATAGTCCTGCATTTTGTGACATAATACCCCGCTTTGCTTGTGTTTTGAAAATGAATACCTATAGCACGCCCCAAAGTTTTAGGACGTTACCCAGACGCCAAATAGTACTGACTATGATAGGCGTATTACTGGCTATGTTCATGAGTTCTCTTGATCAGACCATTGTGGATACTGCTATACCGCGTATCGTGACTGATCTTAGCGGTTTTAAGCACTACACTTGGATAATAACGGCGTATATCATAGCCTCAGCTATTACGGTGCCTATTGTTGGCAAACTAACAGATATATACGGCCGCAAGCGCTTTTATATCGGAGGCATTATTATTTTCACTATTGCTTCTGTATTATCCGGCTTAAGTCGTACGATGCCGGAGCTCATCATTTTCCGAGGTATACAGGGTATTGGCGCAGGCGCCATGATGGCTAACGCTTTTATTGTTATCTCGGATATTTTTCCTCCTGCTGAGCGCGGCAAATACCAAGGGCTAGTCAGCAGTGTATTTGCCTTATCGGCTATCATAGGGCCAACTCTAGGCGGTTTCATTACGGATAAGCTTTCTTGGCACTGGATATTCTATATCAATGTGCCGCTGGGAATTATTAATATCATCCTGTTCGGCTTCTTCTTCCCCGACATACGCCCTAAAGAGAAGGGTAAAATAGATTATGCCGGAATGGCCGCCATGTCATTGGGAGTTATGGCGCTGCTGATAGCACTCTCTTGGGCAGGAGGACAGTATCCATGGATATCCTTTCCGGTTTTAGGGCTTTTGGGCGTCTTTTTATTGATGCTTACAGCGTTTTTATATATTGAGTCGCGCAGCGATAATCCTCTTATTCCGCTTGAACTATTACGCAACCGTATTATTTCTGTATCATGGACAGTGGTATTTTTTACCGCGTTCGGCATGTTTGCGGCCATCACTTTTATGCCATTGTTTTTCCAAGGTGTGCTGGGTGTTTCTGCTACTGCTAGCGGAGGCTTCATTACGCCTATGATGCTGGGGCAGGTAACCGGCAGCTTCATTTCCGGGCAGTTGTTGTCCCGCGCCGGCGGGCATTATCGCGTGCAGGGTATGGCCGGCCTTTTGATTATGAGTATAGGCGTATTTCTACTTACACGCATTAGTCCGGATACTAGTTATGGTCATATTATATTGAGTATGGTACTAACTGGTTTTGGATTAGGTATTACGTTTCCACTATATACTATAGCCGTGCAGAATTCTGTGCCTTACCGCATGCTTGGCGTGACGACTTCCACAGTGCCTTTTATGCGCTCCATTGGCGCCTCAGTAGGACTGGCTATATTTGGTTCTACGATGATAAGCCGTTTTGAGGCAAGCTTTACTGCCAATTTGCCACAGTCTGTCAAAGATGTTTTGCCCGCAGAGCAAGTGCAAGCCTTGGCACGCGACCCTCAGTCTTTGGTGAGTACTGCCACGCAAGCAGAAATAAAAGATTTTCTAATACAGGCGTCTTCGCAGGGCGAACAATTATTCGAGCAGTTATTGCAAACACTTAAGACTGCGCTGAGTTCAGCATTGCAGCAGATTTTTATCATTGCTTTAATAGCCCTCGTAGTAGCGGTAGTAGCGCAGTTCTTTATAAAGGAGATCCCATTGCGCAAAGAACATGGTAATGATTAACTGGATAAACACCGTTCAGGGAACTCAACATTTGTATGAAAGCTATACGAAAGTAGTACGAAAACTACCTCAGTATTATTATACTAAGCTACTGCCAGACAGGGTGGATGGCGTATTTCCTAATATTTGAGTCATTGAAGGTACCATTCAACATGCTTGTTGGCAACAATCTGGTAGTCTGTTCGAAAGCACTATGACTCCGGCACTTAAATATTGCAATTTGCATAGTGCTCTAGTATGTCGCGTAGCTCTCGTTAACCAACATGGAATTGCGATGTATTACTTCCTACGTAATAAATGGCAATTCGGCTGCGTGCGTGTAGCCAAATTGCGCCAACATGTGTATAATGTAGCGCATTAAATTTTCAAATCTTGAAAAAAGGAGTATAAGTTATGCCGGTATTATTTTGGATTGTGCCTGTGGCAGGCGTGCTTACAGTGCTGTTTGTGCTGTGGCTAGCTAGTAACGTCCTCAAGCAGGACAGCGGCACACCTAAGATGAAAGAAATTGGCGATATGATTTTTCAGGGTGCGTGGGCTTTTCTTAAACGCCAATATAGCACTATCGCTATATTCTCTGTCATCATCGCTGTTGTTGTAGGTGCTTTAGTTGGCATCTTAGGCGGGAGTGAAGCTGGTTATTCAGGCTTTGCCATTGCATGGCGCACCTCTGTATCTTTCTTAGTGGGTGCCGTATGTTCCGCAGTGGCTGGTTTTGTCGGCATGTATATCGCTGTCAAATCTAATGTGCGTTGTGCAGCGGCTGCCCAGAAGAGCCTAAAGGATGCGGTCAATGTTGCTCTGCGCGGCGGCGGCGTTGCTGGTTTTCTTATAACGGCGCTGTCGCTTATCGGTGTGACAGTTATTTTCTTTGCTTTCGGTGGTTATGATGAGCCGGAGATTGCTCCTCACTTGATTATAGGATTTGGTTTTGGTGCCAGCTTCGTCGCGCTATTCGCCCAGCTTGGCGGCGGTATATACACTAAAGCCGCTGACGTGGGCGCCGACTTAGTCGGTAAGGTTGAATCAGGTATTCCTGAAGATGATCCTCGCAATCCCGCTGTGATTGCCGATCTCGTCGGTGATAATGTGGGCGACTGCGCCGGACGCGGTGCGGATTTGTTTGAGTCCACAGCCGCCGAGAGTATCGGTGCTATGATTTTGGGTATTGCCGCATATTTGGTGACTCATAACATTGTTTGGATCTTGTTCCCGTTGGTGGTACGCGGATTTGGTATGATTGCCAGTATGGTTGGTTTGGTAGTGGTTAAAGCTAAGGAAAACGAAAATCCTATGAATGCTCTTAACCGCGGCTATTATGTTTCTCTTTTACTATCTATTGTAGGCTTGTTTGTTAGCGTTAAATTCATGTTCGGCGGACAGCCGGACGTCAAGGAAATATGGTTGTTCTTCGCCGGTTTGGTAGGTATAGTAGCAAGTGTTATTGTAGTCTTTGTTACTCAATACTATACAGAATCCCGTTTCCGCCCAGTGCGCGATATCGCTGAGGCCTCTAAAACCGGCCCTGCCACTAATATCATCTCCGGTATGGCGGTTGGTTTTGAAACCACGTTTGCAACGGCTCTTATTATCGGTGTGTCCCTTATTTTGGCATATTGGTTTGGAGTACAGAGCGGCTTAGCCGGCGGCGTTTTCGGTACCGCTGTAGCCACCATGGGTATGCTTATGACTTGTCCTTATATTCTTACGATGGATACATTTGGTCCTATTACCGATAACGCTAACGGCATCAATGAAATGGCGGGTGCCGGACCTGATGTTCGCCGTATCACAGACAAGTTAGATGCGGTTGGCAATACCACAAAAGCTCTAACTAAGGGTTATGCCTTGGTTTCTGCCGGTTTGGCTGCTTTTCTTCTGTTCCAAGCGTATTTAGGTCAGGTTTCGTTCCTCAAGTTTGGCACTCACACAGATTACAATCTTGTAGATTTGGCTCGCATAGAAGTATTTGTTGGTGCTATGCTGGCGGCCATGGTAGTTTTCCTATTCAGT
>WRDV01000031.1 GCA_009779655.1 Dehalococcoidia bacterium | reverse complement strand
GTATTCCGCGCAAGCGAGAGCATGGTTTCCTTAAGCGAATGAGCACTCGTAGCGGTCAAAATGTGCTCAAGTCCCGTCGTCTTAAAGGACGCCAGCGTCTTACTGTTGTATAACAATAATTGTTTCCTCTAGACAGCCTTAGTTTCGAGATTTAGCTAGTTTATCCGGATGAGAGTATGAAAGGGGAACAGTACCTTACCAAACCGGGTGATTTTGCTAGGGTGCACGAGCTAAGCAGGTGGGTAAATGGCGGAGTGCTTGGAATAAAAAGTTGTGCAAATAATCTGCCCCTGTCTCGTTATGGTTTCATTGTCAGTAAGCGCGTTGGCGGGGCTGTCGTGCGCAATCAGGTTAAGCGCCGCCTACGTGAGGTAATGCGACAGATAGAGCTTAAGCCTGGTATGGACATTATCATCAGCGCCAGACCACAGGCGGTGCTCGCAGAGTTTTCTGCGTTGCAAGGTACGGTGTTGAGTGTACTTGCCAAGGTTGGTCTATTGATAAGATAATGGCAAAGAAAATTGTTCTCGGAATGATTGGGTTTTATCAGCAGACGCTGTCGCGGGTGATACCTTCGAGTTGTCGCTATCAACCTACTTGTTCGCAGTATACGTATGAGGCGATTTCTCGCTTTGGACTGTTTAGAGGGATTTGGATGGGGATGTGTCGCATTGCCCGCTGTCATCCTTGGCATGATGGAGGATATGATCCCGTGCCTGATAAGCGCCGATGAAGAAATTATGATGAAGGAAATATGATTTGAAAAAAAGTATTTTGGCTGTTTTGAGCATTTTGCTGACTATGCTTGCTGTATTAAGCAGTTGCGCTTCTGGTGCGGTTGCGGCTGGTTGGGCCGGTGTTACCGTGCACAATGGAAACATTTATACTGTTTCCGGCAGCGGGCAGCTCAATATTATCTCTGTCGGTGCAGGCGATATTCTTATTCGCGAAGGAGTTGTGCCAATTAGAGAAGCTAGCAATGCCGGATTCTTAGGTTGCGGAGGCGGTGAAGCTTCCATCGCGGTTTACGGCACTCCGGCTGTTTTGGGCAATATGGTCTACTTTGCAGGCTATAACGGTAAGATTTATGTTTATGATCTCACCACACAGCAACTTAGCTCGGCAGTGCTTGACGAGAAGAACAATAAAACTATCGTTGGCGGACCGATTGTGAGCAATGGGCGGGTATATATTGCATCGTCTAACGGCAATATATACTCACTACATGCCGATACTCTTGCTCAGGATTGGAAGTTTTCGACAAAGGCAAAGATTTGGTCTACTCCGGTGTTGTCCAACGGGGTTTTGTTTTTTGGTTCTTTTGATAAGAAGGTATATGCCGTAGACGCTGTCACTGGTCAGGAGAAATGGTCCAAACAAATAGGCGGCGCTATGATGGCTACGCCGCTGGTGTCTGGCGGTGTGGTGTACGCCGTTTCTTTAGACCGGAATATTTATGCGTTTGATGAAGTAACAGGCGAACAGAAATGGCGGTATCCGGCAAATAATCAAAATGACAAGAAGCCAAAAGAATGGTTCTGGGCTACACCGGTGTTGTTTGATGGTTTCTTATATGCTCCGTGCATGGATGGCAATGTGTATGCGGTGGATATCGCCAATCCGTCTAGGGTGGTAGTGTTTGATTTGGACTCCTCCATATCTTCTTCTCCGGTTGTCTCAAACGGCAAGGTGGTTGTAGTCACCGAGAGAGGCAGAGTGTATACGCTTAACGCAACCGGTGGCAATAACGGCACTAGGCGGATGGAAGTGGATCTGCGCGTTTCAGATAGCCAGCCGTCGTTGTTGGTAAACTCGCAGCTCTATGCCGAGAACGGTATAGTGTATATTCATTCTTTGCATCCGGATAAGATTTATGCTGTTAACGCCGATAACGGCGCATTCAAATCGTTTGCGCTCGAGTCAGTTAGCGGCAACACCGGACAGGCGGTCCCGACAGTTACTGTACTTGTACCGACTACGATTACTGTACTTGTACCGACTACGATTACTGTACCTGCTACGGAGACAAAATAATCAATACTTGCAGGATAAGTTTAGAAAAAGAAATAGTTTTCCGGCGCAAGCTGGTTAGTGAGGGATTAAGCATTGAGTGATATCATAGGTCAAGTTTGGAATTTAATAATCCTCCAGCCCATGACGAACGTCATGATAGCGTTGTCACATTTTCTGGGGAATAACTTTGGTTTATCTATTATTGGACTTACGCTACTGATTAACTTAGTTACCTATCCGCTGACTTTGCGCCAGATGAAATCCAGCAAAGCCATGATGGATCTGCAACCTAAGATCGCTGAGCTGCAGCGTAAGTATGCCAAAGACCCCAATATGCTGAGACAGGAGCAGATGAGGCTTTATCGCGAGTCAGGTGTCAATCCGGCAGGTTGTCTGATTCCAATGTTATTGCCCATGCCAATCTGGATTGCTCTTTACCAAACTATTCGCGGTGTTATGGCTATTACACCGGAGAGCTTCCTTGGTCTTTCTGGGCAGCTCTATAACTGGACAGCGGTATTTGCTGCTATCCCGCTTAACACTCAGTTCCTATGGCTGAATTTGGGCACGCCGGATTATTTACTGGCTATTTTTGTTGGTTTGAGCATGTGGCTGCAGCAAAAAATGATTGCGCAGAAGGCTGCTACGCCGCAGGCTGCCCAGCAGACGCAGATGATGCAGGTGATGATGCCGATTATGTTCGGCTTCTTCTCACTCAGTGTTCCCAGCGGTCTTGCGCTGTATTGGGTAATCAACGCCGTTATACGTATCGTTATTCAGTATTTCTTCAGTGGCTGGGGCGGTCTGTCAACACTGCCTAAGACGCTTATGTTATGGTGGCCTTTATCTGAGAATTCCTTTTGGCGCAAACCACCGGCGCGCCAGGGCAATAGGAGATAGCGCATCTTTCTGTCCCCGTGTCTTATGGCACATAAATGTGTAATACGGTGGAAGGGAATAAATTATGAAAGAGTTAGAGCTTAGTGCCCGTACGGTTGAAGAAGCTACTCGGCGTGCGTTGGAGCAGCTTGGATTGCGGCTTGATCAGGTAGAAATAGAGGTTTTGGAAGAAGGCAAGTCAGGTTTGCTTGGTATTGGAGCTGAGAATGCCCGCATACGCGTGACCGAAACAGCAAATCGTATCAACCACGAAGAAGTTGTAGCTATGGCTCAGGATACCTTGGAAAATATACTGGCTTATATGGGACTGGATGCTAGGGTGGACTGCTTGTGCGATAATGCTGTAGCAGATGACGAAGAAAAATTCGGCGTGTCGGTTGTATTTAACATAAAAGGCGCCGATTTGGGTATTCTCATTGGGCGTCGCGGACAAACGCTGGCCTGTGTGCAGTACATTTTACGTCTGATGATATCCCAGCAAACTGGCTTAGCCATGGCATTTGTACTAGATGTAAACGGTTACAAAAGCCGGCGTTATGAATCTTTACGCGTTATGGCGCAGCATATTGCAGAGCAGGTTGAGGGTAGCGGGCGTTCCTGTGCTTTGGAGCCTATGCCGGCTTATGAACGCCGTATTGTGCATATGGTGCTTGCTGAGCATCCGTATGTTGTCACCGAGAGCGTAGGTTTTGGCGAAGCGCGTAAGGTGGTTGTTTTGCCGCGCAAATAGCGCATAGCTATAACAAGTAGATTCAACAATTGAATAAGTAATCCAAAGGCTTTGACGGAGAAGAGTAAAAAAGCAGAGATTAATCAGCGAGTCTGGAATGGTGTGAGCAGACAACTCTCTCTTTTGGAAAATCCCTCCTGAGCCGCCCGCCGAAATCCGCTGTTTGCAGCAAGAGTAGGATTGGGCCGGTAACCGTCCGTTATAAGCGGTGGAGCATGCCGGTGTCTCAAATAAGCGTTTCCGCGCAAGCGGAAGAAGTGGGGTGGTATCGCGGGTCGGTCGCCCGTCCTCGAACAGGACGGGTTTATTTTTTTATAAGGGGCAGGCAATATGTTTAAAGCAGTCGGCAGCAGAGCCAATTTTGTGCAGGTAGAGGAGGCAATATTAAGTTTTTGGCGCGAAAGAAATATTTTCCAGCGCAGTATTGAGAACCGCAGTGGCGCCAAACGCTTCACTATGTACGAAGGGCCGCCTACAGCCAATGGCAAACCCGGCATACACCATGTCATATCGCGTGTATTCAAAGATGTTATACCGCGCTATAAATCCATGCAAGGTTATTACGCTCCGCGTATTGCCGGCTGGGATACTCATGGTCTGCCAGTGGAGCTTGAGGTAGAGAAACAGCTTGGCTTTTCCAATAAGACCGATATTGAGAGATTCGGAATAGACAAGTTTAATGCTAAATGCCGCGAGAGTGTTTTCCGCTATCTGAAAGAATGGGATGTGCTCACAGAGCGGATTGGCTTCTGGGTGGATTTGCAGCATCCGTATATAACTATGGATAACAGCTATATAGAAAGCGGTTGGTGGATACTTAAACAGTTGTGGGAGCGAGGGCTGATTTATCAGGGTTATCGCGTTACGCCGCACTGCCCGCGCTGCGGTACGTCGCTTTCATCTCACGAAGTGGCGCAGGGATACAAAGACGATACACTGGATCCATCCGTATACGTCAAATTTGGCGTAAGCGATGATGCTTCGAGTCGCTTGGGCATTGCTATGGATACACAGTTGCCTTTGTATTTGTTAGCATGGACCACAACACCATGGACTCTTCCCGGTAACACAGCACTGGCTGTGTGCGCTGATGCGGATTATTCCGTGGTGCAACTCGAACATGAGTATATTATACTAGCTTGTGCACGGCTTGACGCAGCCGGCTTAGGGCAAGCGCGCGTTGTTGCAACGTGCAATGGGCGTGATTTAATCGGGCTCCAATACACTCCGCTCTATAATCCGCATGAGTATGGCGTAGAAAGGCGATGTTTTGAGCTTGGCAGCACACAATCCACACATGTCATTAAGCCGGAACCATTCGATGCAAATCTCAAGTATAAGGTTATTGCCACTTCCTTTGTCACTATGGGCGATGGTACCGGTATCGTGCATGTGGCTCCGGCTTTCGGCGAGGCTGACTTTGATGCTGGACGCTGCGAAGGTTTGAATTTTGTGCAGCATGTGGATCTGCAAGGAAAAATTGTTGGCAGCTATTCGTTTACTGGTAAGTTTGTTAAGAGCGCAGATAAGGAAATTATCAGCGAGCTTCAGTCTCGCAGTATGTTGCATAAAGTTGAGACCATCCGACACACTTATCCATTCTGCTGGAGATGTTCTACTCCGCTATTGTACTATGCTAAGCAATCCTGGTATATCAAGACGACTATACTTAAGGAGCGCTTAATTGCCGGTAATAAACAGATTAACTGGGTTCCGGAGCATATTAGGGATGGACGCTTTGGTGACTGGTTGGCCAATAACGTGGATTGGGCTTTCTCGCGCGAGCGCTATTGGGGCACCCCGTTGCCGGTATGGCAGTGTGAGCGCTGCAGCAGCCAAGAATGTGTGGGCGCGGTGGAAGAACTTAAGAGCAAACCTGCTTTCAGTGGCTTGAGAGAACCGTTGGATTTGCATCGTCCTTATGTGGATGAAGTGACTTTTAATTGCTCTAAGTGCAGCGGCAAAATGAAGCGCGTCAGCGAGGTGATTGATTGCTGGTTTGATTCAGGTGCTATGCCTATATCTCAATGGCATTATCCCTTTAACGCTGAGAGCGGGACTATTTTTGAGGATGGTCGTTTTCCGGCTGACTATATATGTGAAGCTGTAGATCAAACGCGCGGCTGGTTTTATAGTCTGCATACTCTTTCCACATTGCTTTTTGACAAGCCTTGCTTTGAGAATGTTATCTGTTTAGGGCATATACTCGACGCTCAAGGCGAGAAGATGAGCAAAACCAAGGGAAATATTGTCGAGCCTCTGCCGATATTGCAGAAATACGGAGCGGATGCTCTGCGCTGGTATTTGTTCACAGCCGCGCCTCCCGGCAACGCAAGGCGCTTTTCAGAGCAACTCGTTTCTGAAGTGCTGCGTCAGTTCATGCTGATGCTGTGGAATGTTTATTCATTCTTTGTTACTTATGCCAATATTGATAGGTACAATCCGGCGGCGGATAATAGCCATCCGGCTCCTTCGGACTTAGATCGCTGGATACTATCGGAACTTAACCAGTTGGTGAAAGAAGTAATGCAAGACCTCAACTCGTACAATATCACCAATGCAGGACGAGCCATTGAGCGCTATGTGGACTTTCTTTCAAACTGGTATGTGCGCCGCTCCCGACGCCGTTTCTGGAAAAGCGAGAGCGACACTAACAAGCTGGCGGCTTATCAGACGCTTTACACATGCCTAACCACGCTCTCTAAACTGCTCGCACCGTTCATGCCCTTTATGGCTGATGAGATGTATCGCAATTTGGTGCTGAGTGTTTACCCGGATGCTCCGGAGAGTGTGCATCTAGCTGACTTTCCTATTGCCGATGATGATTTAATTGATGAGCAGCTATCCGTTGATACACGCTTGGCTATGAAGGTCTCCAGTCTTGGCCGTGCCGCCCGTGCTCTCACAGCTATTAAGGTGCGTCAACCGCTGGCAAAAGCTGTCGTTCGTGTGCGCAACGTCGGCGAAAAGAAAGGTTTATTGCGCTCAAAAGAGCAGATTTTGGAGGAACTTAATGTCAAAATGCTGGTCTTTGCCGATGAGGTTCAGGATATCGAAACATGCAGTCCATTCAGTGAAGATGGCGAGCTTGGTGTTGGAGTTGATACTAATATAACAACAGATTTGGCTAAAGAAGGATTGAGCCGTGAAATAGTGCATCGCTTGCAGACTATGCGCAAGAATGCCGGTTTTGAAATAGCGGATTATATTGCCATCTACTTTCAAGGAGGTGACTATGTGCAGAGCGTAATGCAGGAATATGCCGACTATATCCGGCATGAAACACTGTCGCATGACATAAAATGCGAAACGCCTCCTGATGGCATAGCTAGAGAAGAACATAAACTTGGAGAGCATATTATAGTGCTAGGTGTGCAAAAGCATGGCTGATGTATCTATCTCTACAAGCTAGGGCATTTGGTGGAGAATGCTTTCCTGCTTCTCAATCAATGGAGAGGCATTACAATGCGCTATGCCAAAAATATCTCTTCCTTCTTGGCAACGGTTCACATTAGGTGTGTCGTATAGAACACGTGTCCACATGGGTTGTCAACATTTATGCGAACAAGCGCTTAGCTTATTCGCGGTTGACAGATTGAGCGTACCAGTACCTTGAGCCTTTCTATGTTTACATGTTGAATACTATGCAGCTAGATTTGGGGCAGACAGGATTGAGCCTCTTTGACTTTCTCGGCAGGGTATTCATAGTCTGACAGCTGGCCGGACATGTAGGCATCATAGGCTGTCATGTCAAAATACCCGTGCCCGGAATGGTTGAATAGTATAACCTTTCTCTCTCCGGTCTCGCGGCATTTAATAGCCTCGTCAATAGCGGCGCGGATGGCATGGTTTGTTTCCGGCGCGCTGATAAATCCCTCGCTGCGGGCAAAGATTATACCAGCCTCAAATGTTGCTAACTGGTTAACAGCCTTAGCTTCGATGATGCCGAGCTTAAGCAGGTGGCTTACGATGGGGGCCATGCCGTGGTAGCGCAGTCCGCCGGCGTGCATTGGAGGTGGCATGAAATGGCTGCCTAGAGTAAACATCTTGGCTATTGGTGCCATGCCGGCCTCGTCTCCATAATCGTAGGTATAAAGCCCTTTGGTTAGTGATGGACAAGAAGACGGCTCAACGGCAATGATGCGCGTGTTCTTATTTTTAGTTAGTTTATCTTGCACGAATGGCAGTGCTATGCCGCCGAAATTGGAACCGCCGCCGGCGCAGGCGATAACGATGTCCGGATACTCTCCTGCCATTTCCATTTGCTTTTGGCATTCCTGACCGATAATGGTTTGATGCAATAAAACATGGTTAAGCACACTACCAAGCACGTAGTGCGTATCTTCGCGCTGCATGGCTTCTTCTACCGCTTCGCTGATAGCCAACCCAAGGCTTCCTAGATTGTTAGGATCGGCTGCCAGCACAGCACGCCCCGACATAGTGTCAGGTGACGGGCTGGGGACACATTTGGCGCCCCATGTCTCCATCATCATGCGGCGATAAGGCTTTTGATTATAGCTAACCTTAACCATGTAAACCTTTAACTCAATATCGAACAGGCTGCAGGCTAATGCAAGCGATGAACCCCATTGACCGGCACCGGTTTCTGTAGTAAGTCTCTTTATCCCCTCTTTCATATTGTAGTAGGCTTGCGGGATGGCGCTGTTTGGTTTATGTGAGCCAGCAGGGCTTATATCTTCATACTTGTAATAGATATGCGCCGGCGTATCGAGTGCTTGTTCCAGACAGCGCGCACGATACAATGGCGATGGGCGGAACTGGCGGTAGATTTTTTGCACTTCTTCTGGTATATCAATATAACGCTCCTGGCTAACCTCTTGCTTGATAAGCTCCATGGCAAACAGCGGCGCTAGGTCAGTCGGCCCGAGTGGTTGCTTTGTTACAGGATGCATATATGGCGGCAGCGGCTCCGGAAGATCGGCTTGAATGTTATACCACCTCGTGGGCA
Organism: Dehalococcoidia bacterium; assembly: GCA_009779655.1. Lineage (GTDB taxonomy): Bacteria > Chloroflexota > Dehalococcoidia > Dehalococcoidales > UBA1222 > WRNG01. Next base: position 780 of record WRDV01000031.1, on the reverse strand, counting down.
TGTCCTTTTCGGATAATATGTACTTAGTGTTGTCCATCATGGTCTCCTTTTATTTAGTAATATTCTTGCATAATTAAATTTTTGCGACCTGCCGGGTCATATCCCAAATTGCACGGTTGGTCTCCCTTGTAATAGAAAAAGCCTCCTGCCCACTGAAGGGGCAGGAGGCTTCCTTGCGTTGCCACCCTTCTTCGCCTACTATATAAACAGACATCTCACTAGAGTACATCGTTTTTACGAGATACCTTGGGATAGATAACGTGCCCAACACGGCCGGCCCTAAATAAATTACTTCAGGCGGCGGCTCCCAAGTCCATTCAGTCTTTGCGCTAGCACCGGCTCACACCTACCCCGGCTCTCTGGGCTTCGCTTACAGGCTTACTACTCTTGTTCTCAGCCTTTCAAATATTCAACTGGTAGAACTATAATGGAATCAGGTACTGTTTGTCAAAATGCCCCGCCTTATTGATGATTTACGCGCTGATTTGCTACTTGGCCGAGAATGGCGATGAATGAAATGCCAAATCAGATGGGCGGCTCAGTTTAAGATATTTCCGATTATCCTATAGCCCTTTGTTTTCGTTGCCACTGCCTATAATTTTAGATAGTGTCGTCAATAGATATTAGCCCAGATAGCGATGCACCTGATATGGACCGCTGCGAGAAACGAAGTAGTGTTCTTGACATAGCGTGTAGCAATACCTCTCCAACGTTTGAGCATAAGGAATGCATTTTCAACCAAATGGCGTAATCTGTATAGGTACTCATCATATTCCCGTT
>WRDV01000030.1 GCA_009779655.1 Dehalococcoidia bacterium | reverse complement strand
CTCTAATAAGCGTAACAGCAATATCCATTTGTGTCAATTATTGTTCGTTGTAGTACTAGTATAAAAAGAATACCGAGCACTTCAAGCGCGGCGGTAGAGCGTGTCAGATAACTAAGGTTAGCTAATAAGCCGCTGCCAACGGCAGCGCAATTAACAAAAGAGACACAGGCGATGACGAAAGAGACTATTCCGACTCCGGAATGTCGCAGCGGAGCGGCGGCAGGCGCCGGCGGTGGATATTGCTCCTGTGTTGTCGTGATGCTCGGCGGAGAGTTGTTGCCGATTGTTGGAGATGCTACATGCGTACCGCAGTGTGCGCAGAAAGCATGGTGCGGGCTAATATGAGCATCGCAGCTATTGCAGTAAAATTTATTATTTGAAGAGTCGTCTTGTTCAACCATACAGTATTGTCCTCAAAATCTCTTTGTTTTAACCGGTACTGGGGCGCGGCTCGGTTAAAGCGTTGTCTGTGCGGGCAGGCTCGGGTATTTTTATTACTACAGTGCCGGCAATTTTATCGTGCAAACCTTGCTTGCGATTATCACAGATAATCCCTATAAACCCAAGTCCTAATGTCAATGCGCAAATAATATATCCTAGATATCGCAATAGGGCATAGCTAAAAGAGATGTTGCTACCGTCACCTCGCAAAACCTTGATGTTGAGTAGTAGTTTACCCGGTGTTTGTCCCCGCCACGACCAAAAAACAACACTATATGCTAATGTCACCAAAGTGGACAAGAAGTTGCTTATTGATACTAATGGCACAAGGTACCGGTGGCTACCCGAAAACCATTGGAATAAATCTCTGCCGTGTATTGGGAATATCATGCTGATGATAATACTGAGTAACACAGCATCCACCGCAAAAGCGGCGAAGCGGCGCCAAAAAGAAGCGTATTCCAGCGCGTATGCACCCGTGTCCTGCTCCATATGGCATCTCCTAGCATCCCCGTTTATTATACATTAAAGAGCATTTGCAAAGACATGATTTTGCTAGTTAAGACATTTCCAAACTAAAATCGAAAGCTTTAACTGAATGCGTTAGAGAGCCTATTGAAATAATATCAACACCGGTTTCGGCAACAGCGCGCACATTACGCAGTGTAATCCCGCCTGACGCTTCAAAACGCACACGCCCTTTGATGCCGGCGACGGTAGAGCTCATATCATCAAGGCTCATGTTATCCAATAACAACATGTCGGCTCCTGCCGCGACAGCTTCTTCTGCTTGAGACAAGCTGTTCACTTCTACCTCGATTGCCAGTCCGCTTTCGTTGCGTTTCTTAGCTTGTGCAATGATCTTCTTAAGACTTAGTCCGCGGCTCTGAAGCGCAGCGATGTGGTTATCCTTAATCAGGATTCCGTCGGAGAGATTTAAACGGTGGTTTTTCCCGCCGCCGCAGGCGACGGCATATTTTTCTAATAGGCGCTGTCCCGCTGATGTTTTACGCGTATCGGCAATAAATGCTTTTGTTCCCTTGATGCATTCTATGTGTTCCGCTGTGGCGCTGGCGATGCCGCTCAAGTGGCATACGAAATTGAGAGCTGCGCGCTCGGCACGCAGAATGGATCGCGTATTGCCGCTTGCGACGGCGACGATATCTCCTGATTTCAGTCTGTCGCCGTCATCTTTATGCGTTTCAATTCTTATGCTTGAATTCACTCGCTGAAATACAGCCGCGAAAACGCTGATACCGCTCAATATGCCTTCGGCTTTGGATAACAAAACTGCGCGGCTTTCCATGCGCGGCGGAATAATTAACTTACTGGTTGCGTCATGACGGTAATGATCTTCTGCCAGTGCTAGCCGTATAATGGATTGTACTTCGCGTCTTTGTAAAAGAATATCTGCGTTCTTCACATTAGTTCCTCTTGATGACAATATGCTTATGCCAAGCAGGTTCTGTTTTAGGATAGTCCAAACGAAAGTGAGCCCCGCGGCTTTCCAGCCGGATTAACGCTGCCTCAGTCATAAGCATCCCTGCGGTTACCAGATTAAGAAGTTCCCAAGACGGTTGATTAAAAGGCTTCTTTAGCAGATCATGCCATGCGGACAGTGTGGCCGCAGCCTGCGCGAGTCCGTGTTCGCTGCGCACAATACCTACGTTATCCCACAGCAATTGCTGCAGTGTTGATAGTGTTGGCGCGGCAACTGGCGCGCTGCTATTACGCAACGGCACACTGATATGCAGATCATTTTCCCGCTCCGGTGCAGTTTCATTTGATGGGCTACTTAAGCTGCGTTCAATAATGCGCTTGCTGAATACCAATACTTCCAGCAGTGAATTGGAAGCCAGTCGGTTGGCGCCGTGAACACCGGCGCAAGCAGTTTCTCCGGCTGCAAAAAGTCCCGGCACGCTACTTTCGCCCCATGTATTAACGCGAATGCCCCCAATCATATAATGAGCGGCAGGAGCAACAGGGATCATTTCTTTAAGTATGTCCAGCTTGTGTTCTTGGCAGTAATGGTAAATCTGCGGGAAGCGCGTGGTTGTAATATGCGCCGGCAGATGTGTAGCATCCAAGTATACGTGATCCGTATTGGTTTTTTTCATTTCGCTGACAATGCTGCGCGTTACGATGTCGCGCGGGGCTAGTTCAGCTTGCGGAGTATAGGATTTCATAAATGCCTCGCCCGTGATGTTGCGTAATATGCCGCCTTCGCCGCGCATCGCTTCTGAGATGAGAAAAGTCTCTACTCCTGGCAGATGTAGTGCGGTAGGGTGGAACTGGAAGAATTCCATATCGGCCATAGCAACCCCGGCTCGGTAGGCTAAGGCGACGCCGTCGCCCGTGGCGACAGTAGGGTTGGTAGTTAGTTTGAATAACTGACCTGCGCCGCCTGTAGCCAATATTAGATAACGGCATTTGAATTGTTGAAGGCTGCCCGTGAGCGTGTTATAGGTTTCAAGCCCGCCGATAGCTCCGTTTTCCAGTAGAATTTTAGTTGCCAGACAATGCTCTAATAATGGTATTTGCGCGGTCTTAACTTGATGGCTTAGAGTAGTTTCTATTTGGGCGCCGGTGGCGTCGCCTCCGGCGTGCAGGATACGCGGCATACTGTGCGCCGCCTCTCTCGTAAGGGCGATTTCGCCGTTCATTGTATCGAATGGTACGCCGAAGCGAACCAGATCGGCAATGCGGTTTTGGGCTTCTTGCGTAAGGATACGAACGGCTTTCTTGTTACACAATCCGGCACTTGCGGCGATGGTGTCCTCATAATGCAACGCCGGAGAATCACTGGCAGATATAGCGGCTGCTATGCCTCCCTGTGCATGGCGCGTGTTGCAATCATCTATGCTGCCTTTGGTAACCAGTAAGACACTACCGTGTTCACGCGCCAACAAGGCACTGTACAGCCCGGCAATACCACTGCCGACTATGACATAATCGTAGGTCTTGATGGGCTGCTCCATTTAGGTGTAATTATTTGTTATCTTCAAACTGTTTTTGCGCTATTGCCATACGTGCCATGCGGAGAGTTGCGCCTGATTCTACTTTGATAACAAGGGTGTCTTCATCGGCACCGACTACTTCCCCGTATATGCCGGACCAAGTGATTATTCGGTCGCCGACTTTAATATTGGATGCTAGTTGTGCTTGTGCCTGCTGGCGCTTGCGTTGCGGGCGTACCATCAGAAAATAAAAGCCGGCAAACATGAGAACTAAGAATCCTATCATAATCCAAGTCGTATTATCTTCCATCTCTACTCCTGAAAACCGCTAAGACGCTTATCGTATATTTGGATATAGCGGCTGTTGAGCTACCAGTTTAGCATGTTGTAGGAAACGCCGCCAATTTTGAGCCAGGGGTACCTTGGCTAAATGCTATTACTAATAGCATTTAGCTTTCCCTGCAGTGACCAAGAACCCGTTTTTTCAATGAATACCATGATTGTTTTCCCCTGCAGGTTTTTACCGCCGCTAAAAAAAACTATCTTATCGCTTCGTGTACGCCCTTTCCAACGCCCTTTGTTCGTTCCGTCTACCAGTACTTCCATAGTTTGACCTAAGTAAATGGCATTAAGCTCGCCGGCAATCTGTTTTTGCAGTGCTTCCACGGAAGCCAAACGCGCTTTTTTAATCTCAAGCGGCACATCGTCGGTAAACATACTGGCTGCCAGTGTGCCGGGGCGAGATGAATAGGCGGCTACATGGACGGCATCAAATCTTAAATCTGCAAGCAGTTTATATGTGTTCTGAAACTGCTTATCGCTCTCGCCTGGGAAGCCGACGATGATATCGGTGGTGATTGCTATGTCTGGCATAGCTTGGCGCAGACGCGAAATCAGCGCGAGGTAGTCGGCTATTTGATATCCGCGGCGCATAGCTTGCAAGATAGCGTCATCGCCGGACTGAACAGGTAGATTTATCTGGCGACACACTTTGTCTAAGCGTGCCATAGTGTCGATTAGCACGGAGCTCATATCCTTGGGATGGTTGGTGAGAAAGCGTATGCGCAACAATCCATCAATATCATTAAGCTCGGTTAGCAGTTGTGCTAGGCTTGGTTTATTAGGTAAGTCATGGCCGTAGGAATCTACATTCTGGCCGACTAGAGTTACTTCTTTGATGCCTTGTTGCGCCAGTTGGCGTATCTCGCGGGTGATGTCTGTTAATGGACGACTTTTCTCGCGTCCGCGGCGGTAAGGCACAATGCAGTAGGTGCAAAAGTTGTTACACCCCTGAATGATAGGCACATAAGCGCTGACATCGGATTGTATTGATACCGCAGGAGCGCAGTCGGTTTGCGGTAGCCATTCAGGAAACTCTCCCGGTCTCAAGAAATCATCTATGTATGGGAAGAGTTTATGCAGCTCTGCAGGACTTTGCCCGACAAAGCATCCGGTGAGCATGATGCGTACATTCGGTCGGCGGCTTTTGATCGCTTTGAGGTTGTGAAGTTTGTTTATTACTTTATCTTCGGCATGCTTTCGCACCACGCAGCTGTTTACTACAATGATATCGGCAGTATTGACATGCGATGCTTCCATATAGCCATGGGAACGAAAAAGGGCAGACAACCGCTCCGACTCAGCGCGGTTCATCTGACAACCAATAGTCCAAATATAATAAGAATACGTTATCAAAATTGAATCCATACAAAGAGCAAAATTATTTAACAGGCGCTAGTTTTTTTACTTTCTTTTATCGGTAAATAGCGTAGAAGTTATCGCCGTTTTCGGTTTTTATAACTTCCGCATTTATACTGAATACTGAGCTGATAAGTTCTGAAGTAAGCGTCGTTTTAGCAGCGCCTGATGCTGCGATTTGTCCGTTTTTCATGACAATTATATCATCGGCATATTTTACTGCTTGATTTATGTCATGCAAAGCCATAATAACTGTAACCCCTTTTTCGCTATTTATGCCGGCTACAATTTCCATTATTTCAATCTGAAAGTATATATCCAAAAATGTCGTTGGCTCATCAAGTAAAAGTATCTTAGGCTCCTGAGTTAACGCCATAGCTAGATATGCTCGTTGCCTTTCACCGCCGGAAAGATCAGAAATACGGCGGGCTTCAAAATTTTTTAGGCGCGTCTTTTCTATAGAATAGTTTATGACGGCTTCGTCTGACTCGCTCAAAAAGCCGAATGATTTTCTATGCGGTGTTCTGCCAAAAGCAACTAGTCCATGTACTGACAAGTCAGATGGTATTTCATTGACTTGGTATACGCTAGCTACATGCTTGGCAAAATCTTTCCCCTTGAACTTCGCAATACTTTTTCCGTCTAAATATACTGCGCCGTTGGTAGGCTTATACATCTTGGTGCATAGTCCCAAGAGAGTGCTCTTGCCGCAGCCGTTCGGCCCTACTAGCGCTGTAATTTTCCCATGCCTGAATACATAATCAAAATCTTTTAAAATCAGTTTCCTCTTATCATATCCAAACGCTGCTTTTTCAATCTGCATAATTATAGGATCTCCCAAGCAAGGTTATGAATAAGCATCCTCCGACAACTGTCACTATAATACCAACAGGTAAAGTCACTGGAGTGCCCAAAGTACGCCCGAAACAATCTGCCGATAAAAGTATTAACCCGCCCAGCACTGCCGACAGCGGTATAATATTATAATGATTGGCCCCTAAGATTTTCCTTGCAATCAGTGGAGCAATAAGCCCTAAAAAGGCTGTTATCCCTACATGTACAGCAGCAGTCGCTGCTAAAAACACAGCGACTAAAATAAGTGCAATTTTAGTTTGTAAAACATTTACACCTAATCCTGAAGCTGTTTTATCACCAAGCGTTAGAACATTGCATTTCCCCGCTAACAAAAATGCAGCCAGTATTCCGGCCATACTAAAAACTACCGACGTATGAACTACATCCGGTTTGGGCACTGCTAGGCTGCCCGCAAGGGATAGGATTACACTAGTTGCTGCGAAATTTTGCATGACAGCTATTGTCAAGATAACCATCACTAACACGGCGTTTACTGCCGCGCCAAGCGCCAAAATTTTGTTTGATTTTACTCCGCGCTCATATGAAAACCAGAATATAAGCGCAAATACTGCTAAACTAAAAACAACGGAAAACAATGAAACGAAAATAGCAGACGCCGATAAAAGTACCGTAGCAATGAGTCCGCCTGTGAAACCTGCCGGCGACACGCCTATAATAGCCGGATCGGCGAATTTATTGCGTGTAACAGACTGAAATAAAACGCCGGACACAGAAAGTGCGGCGCCGCTGAAAAAGGCAACCAGTGTGCGCGGCATATTAACGCTAATTAATACCCTGACAGTTTCGTTGCCTGCGAATATTCCTCTAACAACTTGGAAGAAAGATGCTCTTCCGGAGCCGGCGCCTATTGAAATAACAATCAATAAAAGCACCACTATTATAAGCGCCGCGTATACGGCAATAGTTTTTACTGCTTTTTTTTTATCCATTACTTATATCCGCCGCCGTATGTGTTTACCTTTCCGTCGAAAATATCCAGAATGTACTGCATGACGGAAACATAATCAAACTCGGCTATTACGCCTGCTACACTCTCAGGCAGATAGTAAACATTTCCATTCCTAACCGCACTTAGCAAATTCCAAGGCGATGAGTTCCAGATAGAATCATACATGGCCCAAATATTATCCGGATCACCATGTGCCGTGCAAAAAATATAATCCGGGTTTGAATCAATAAAAAGAGCCCAGTTATCAGGTTTTATCAGGCTCTGCTTACCTGAATACTGCCCATCAATTATATTTATGGCACCGCAATATGTCACTATGCTTCCGGCATAAAGCCCGCTTCCGGCGAATGAAATACTATCATTGGCTGATCCAAACGGCGCACCAAACAATACTAAAATGCGCGGACTAGTTTCAAGTGAAGCAATTTTTTCCAAAATACTGCGTTCGCTCAGCTCCAACTCCGCAACTATTTCCTGTGCTTTTCCCTTGCAGTTAAAATATTCCCCCATCCTTAAGATGCTGTTTTTTAATTCCGGCACACCATTATAATCAAAAAATCTAACTGGAATATTCAACGCTTCAAACGACGACTTGATGTTGCCAAACGCTTTTTCAGTTGCGTCGCTCATAATAACCTCGCTTGGGTTCATAAGAGCGATTTCCACATAGTTCGGCTCTCTTGCTGTTCCCGCATCGCCATACTTACTCTTGTTGCCATATTTAGCATCCACTTTTTCAAAACCGGATGACGGTACACCTATAACATCTATCCCAAAGCGGTGTAAAATTTCCAAACTTACGCTGTCTAGTACAACAATGCGACTTCCCGATGGCGGCGTGTCCGTGTCACTGCATCCGGAAAAAGCTCCGACAGAAACCGCCAGCAAAGCGCAGATGACAAATAGCGCAGCTAAATTACTTAATATGTATCTCTTTGTTTTCATTTTCGCCGTACTGCTCATGCCTCGCTGCGCTTAAAAAACATAACCGCCACTGTCGCTATGCCAATGACAGCAAGGCCAATCCCAATCATTGATAATATTCCGCCGGCACTTTTCCAAAAAACGCCGCTTTCTGCCTTAACAGTTAGAGTGTGTTGAACAATCGTCGCATACGGCCTGCCGTCTTCCACAATAAGCGCAGAATATTTTATAGCGTAAAGGCCTATCTTCTCAGCGATAAATTGTCCGTCATTGATATTTACAATCTCTCTATTACCATTCGCGCTTTCATAATGTGCGCTGTAGCTTAAAGCATATGTCCCATCGAAAACAACCTCGGCAGACGGTATCGCTATGGATGTTCCTATGGCATAGTCCGCACTGTCGTGAACATCATCCACCTGTACAATTGGCAAAGCTGACGGAGGCGGTGCATCGGTTTCCTCTGTAAAATAAACGTTTTTCAAATCCGCATTTACTGTAAATGCTACTATCCCATCCATAGGAATAATTTTAATTTGCACGAAGAACGCTTCACTCAATTGATGCCCATCCAAAACAAAAATCGTAGTCGCATGCAAATTCACGCCGGCATAGCTCTCAGCCACTTTCAAACCTGCCACCGCGCAACCGCCTTGTTCTATAATCAAATTATCCATGTACTGAGCCGCAGTCAACGTAAAATACAAATAAAAATTGCCATCGCGTTTTTCAATATCTATTGTGCTTTTGCACGAAGCCTGCGCCATCCCGATACCAATCTCACTCGTGCCGCCTATTGTATAAGCACATCTATAAAACCCGTCTTTGCCGCTTAGAGGATTAGCGCGTTCCGCATAGACATTTACAAATGCCACTCTCTCAGCACTTCCTGAAACATACGTCACGCCGCCTTCCGCTATTGTTTGCGGGGAAGAAAAAGTAAGTTTATATACGCCTGCCTCATAAAATGTTATCGTATTTCCGATTATGTCGTAATGTACTGCATCCGCACTGCCGGACGGGTAGAATGTTATTCTGCGCGTCGCCGAAATGTCTATGTATTGAATCGTGCTGTCGGCATCTCTATGGCGATATACAGGACGGCATTCCGGCAAAGTAAATGTGTCTCCGACAAATGATATCAGTTCATCCGCTGTCGTCAGGAACATTTCTAAGCCTGCCCAGATTGTGTAAACAAGCTCGGACCTTTGCATGCCTTCACCTGCGGAATAAGTCACTTTGTAAACTGCAGTGCGATTACGGTCAGACCCCGGAACATCACCAATAACAAGGCGCCTACTTCCAGGCAAGTTATAATCTACCCAACCGTTTGCGCCCAAATATTTGACGCTTACGCTTACCGGGAGCGTCAAGCCGCCTATTGTTGCATTTGCAATGGGGACCTGTATTTCCTGTCCGTAATTCCTTGTGATTTCTGTCGCCATACCTTCTGTTGAAAAAGGCGTTTCCAATACGATAATGGCTTTGTCTGAGGCATCATTTGCCAAAATATCTATCGGCGTAATCAAACACGGATACGACGGCGTTATAAACGCCGCCGCAAT
>WRDV01000029.1 GCA_009779655.1 Dehalococcoidia bacterium | reverse complement strand
TCTGGAACTGGTACATAAGCGTCAAAGCACACGCATATTCAGGCCGGATGTTGTTGCACCGGGAGACATTGAAAAAATGTTGGAGGCCGCGCGCTGGGCTATGTCAGGAGCCAACGCACAGCCATGGGAGTTCGTCGTAGTAGATGACGCAGAAGTGAAAAAACACATCCTAACGTCATGGCCGGAAGCGCGCAAGGAAACTTATGATATAGAACAGACTCGTTTGCCCGAACTGCGCCATCCAAACTTTCACAATCTTGAAGCATCGCCGGGGTTCAAAGACGCTCATGTGTTCATCATCGTTCTCGGTGACCGCCGCGTATATCAGGCCACTGTACTCGCAGCCAATTATTTGTGGGGCGAAGGCGGCACCGACTCTACCTATCTTAAAAATATTGGAAATGCCACCCATAACCTGCATTTGGCAGCCGCCGCGTTAGGACTTGGCACACAGTGGGTTAGCGTTAACCGCATCTGGGGGGAAACATTAAAACAAATTTTAGGAATTCCAGACATATTTGATGTTCATACGCTTGTAGCAGTTGGATACCCTGCTTCACCGCCAAGGACAGGTTACCGGAGGCCATTAAAACACATGGTGCACCTTAATCATTATGAAACAGAGAAATACCGTTCGGCAGAAGAGATCCGGCAATTCATTTATGAACTGCGCCAATCCACAAGAGCCTCCTACGCCCGCTACGACAAACAGGATAGTATAAATGCAGATGATTGACGATTTTCTTTCACTAGCGCGCTCACGCCGTAGCATACGCCGTTTCAAGACCGATCCCGTACCGGCAGAATTGCTGGAGAAAATTCTGGAGGCAGGACGCTGGGCCATGTCCGGCGCCAATGCCCAGCCGTGGGAATTTGTAGTAGTGCAGAACGCCGCAATACGCGCCGAGTTGGCACAATCATGGTTCGAGCCACATAAAGAGATGTACGCTATTGAGCAGATGCGCGTAGCAGAACTACAATTGCCGCCGCTACGCGAGTTCGCAAGTACGGCCGCTTTCAAGGATGCTCCCGTGATTATCGTGGTTCTTGGCGACCGCCGCGCATACCAAGCAACAGTACTCGGTGCAAATTTTCTGGTGACGGAAGGCGCGGCCGATGCTATTTACTTAAAGAACATGGCTAACGCAACTCATAATTTACATATGGCGGCATCAGCCGCAGGACTCGGAGCTATGTGGATCAGCGTCACGCGCCTGTGGGCTGAAGAAATTAAACGTATACTGGACATACCAAACGCACTTGATGTGCATACCATGGTAGCGATAGGCTATCCTGCCTATACCCCCGCATGCGCCGGGCGCCGCCCGCTGGCAGAGATTGTGCATAATGATAAATACGACAATAGCAAGCTCAGATCCGCCGAAGAAATACAACGCTTTATTCACATACTGCGCAATGCCACAAAAAAACCATACCAACAAGGCTACATGCCGGAAAAGGAGTAATCTCTTGAATATTGATGATTTTCTAAACCTTGTACATACTCGCCGCAGCATACGCCGTTTCAAGTCTGATCCCGTACCGGCAGAATTGCTGGAGAAAATTCTGGAGGCAGGACGATGGGCTATGTCCGGCGCCAATGCCCAGCCGTGGGAATTTGTAGTAGTGCAGGACGCCGCAACCAGAGCCGGTATCGCCGATTCATGGCTGAAACCAAATCATGAAGCCTATGTCATTGAGCAAATGCGCGTTCCTGAGATACGCCACCACCACCTTCGCACGCCGCTCACTATCCCATCATTTCAAGATGCCCCGGTGATTATAGTCGTGCTAGGTGACCGCCGCACATACCAAGCAACCGTACTGGGAGCTAATTTTCTGGTAACCGAAGGCGCGGCCGATGCTATTTATTTAAAAAACATGGCTAACGCAACCCAAATGCTGCACCTTGCTGCCGCAGCCGCCGGATTAAGCTCAGAATGGGTAAGCGTCAACCGCCTATGGGGACAAGCTCTCAAACGCATACTGGACATACCGGAAATATTAGAAGTGCACACGCTCGCAGTAATCGGTTATCCGGCTTACCAACCTATGCCGCCTTATCGCCGCGCATTAACAGATATAGTGCATCACGACAAATACGAGCGCAATAAGTACCGCAGCGGCGAGGATATTTATAAATACCTTGTTACTTTGCGGCAGAATACAGAGCCGCCATATAGGCAAGGACTGCCATAAAACTGCCATTATAGAGAATGCTAACGCTTTGGAACAGCGCGAATTGGGAGAAGTTGCTATGGTTATTATGGGACAATCGCCAAACTCCGCAAATTATACCAATATTCTAGATGATCATACTCTTGTTCAGGGCAACGCCGATATGAAGAACGGACAAGTAGCTCCTCGAGCTTGAACAACTGAATACTTCCTATGTTATAGACTCATACACCCTCTTGATAATCTAATAGAATTGATATACAATTATTGGTAGGGTAAACCCTACTTTTTTCGGAGGTGAGTCAAATGATTTTCAACACCGCTAAAGTTATGTCGAAAGGTCAAATCACTCTGCCCATAGACATTCGAAAAAGCATGAAGTTATCGACCGGCGACCGCGTTGCTCTAATATTACAAAACGACCGCGTTATTATGATGAATCCAGCTATCTACGCAATGGAAACGCTCCAAAGTGAAATGGAGGGTGAATGGGCGAAGGCTGGGATTAATTCAGAAGACGATATTAATGCGCTCATGAAAGAGATTCGTACGGAAGTTGAAGGGTTATGAGGGTTTTAATCGATAGCAACGTTTTATTCTCCGCTGTGTATTCTAAAGGCAGTATCCCACATCAGGCTTTTATGAAGGCAGTTGAACCACCATATCAATGCCTAATCTGCGAACAGACTTTAGAGGAATTACGCCGGGCTTATAACCGCAAGTTCCCTGATAAGGTTGATGCGCTGGAGAGATTTATTGCATCCGCTTTGCCTATCATTGAGGTGGTTTCCGTCCCGCCCTCGCAGCATCCTGATGAAGACGAAATCCGCGATCCTAATGATCGCCCGATTCTACTGGCAGCAATTAAGGCTGACGCAGAAATAATCATTACTGGCGATAATGATTTTCTCGAAAGCACGATTTCAAATCCCAATATAATGACGGCTGCTCAGTTCGTCCAATTGATGGATCTAACGTAACGATTTGTTACATTTGAAATCCGGGTAGCCAGTTTTATTAGCGGCAAAGCCGCGCAGCCGCCGCATTGCGGCGGCGTTCAATGAGGGAAAGCTACTGGAAAAAGCGATTATCAATTATGTTCATCGTTTTGGCGTACTGCCGGAGAAAGTTCTCGCAGATCAGATATACAGCAGCAGAGAGAACCGAAAGTTGTGCAAAGGGCTTGGAATCAAATTGATGGGGGAAACCATTGGGCAGGCCGCCTGAAGGAACACAGCCGGCGATTAGTAGGGAAGACATTGGAAAACGGAATGAGGTTGAGGGAAAGTTCGGCACACTCAAAACACGCTATAGCTGGGATAGGGTTATGGCGCATCTGCCTGAAACCGGCAAAGCAGTGATTGCTGTTGCCGCCTTTGCTATGAACCTCGCCAGAATGGCAAGGCTTCTTTTGCGCTTATTCAAAATACGCTATTTTAACCTTGGTTTTATCAGGTTAACAGTCGCGTAAGAAAAATGGGCATTTATTCAGTAGCGTCTATGTAGGCACAAAAACTACTGTTTTAGGGCTTCAGGTGTCAAGTCAGGTTTCAAACTGGGCGCTGGTACTCGGGCAGACTGATATTCTCTACCCATGAAGCACATTTATTGTTTGGTATATCTGTGGCTATTTGCTACTGTTGGTTTCCTTCGTAATAACAGGCATGTTTTTGAGTTCTCCCATCTATTTATCATAGCAAAACTCACATTCAAAGCGCGGACTAAACCTTCTTGACTTAAACTATGTTTTTCTCGTTCATATTTTATCTTTTCAGAAAACTCCATATTGGCACTGACTAAACAACCAGAGACTAAATCCCCAACCAAGCGCTTAGTAACAGGGTAATAGTTAAGGTAATCGGCGTTAGCAAGAGGCCCTTAAAGCCCTTCTTACATGCGCATTCTATGCCGGCACGCTCTTTCCACTGCCCATCAAGCACCGGTATCATACTCTGTATAAACAGTATTGCAGGCCAAATGTTAATAACTGAGAAAAGCGATTTGGTCTCAATTGCCACAAAAGCAAATGACAGCACAGCGCCCGTGACGAGCGCAATATAGACCCAGCGCATACGCTCCTTACCGAATATGACCACAGATGTGCGCTTTCCTGACGCAGCATCAGCAGCCGCATCAGGGAAATTGCGTATCACCTTAAGCGCCGGCACAGTAAGAATACGCGGCAAGGCAACAAGCAGCGGTACCCACCAGTCAATAAGACCCGCATGAATGTAATAAGCAGTGAATACCAGCATAGCATAACCCAGCATCATAAATGTTTCGCCCAGTCCGCGGTATGAGGCTTTGATGGGCGGATTAGAATAACTATAAGTAATGAGAATACCCAGCGCGCCGAGCGGGATCGTAAGCCAGCCTGTGCTTCCGCCAAACTGCACCAATAACCCGAGCGGAATGGCCATGGCAAAAAATAGCATGCCCGCCAATTGGACGTGTTCGCGCTTAAGATGCCCTGCCACTAATACCTGCGTGCCGCCGGTACTGGTCATGTTCATGCCGCCGCCAACGCCGATACGCTCGACATTGTGTTTGTCGCCTTCATAGTCCTGCGCTTCATTGGTGAGATAAATGCCATTTGCGATACAGAACACGGCCGCCAAAGACGCAATAAACACAAGCCAGTTAAACTGACCAACATGATACCAAGCCAACACAGAACCGAGCACAAGAGAAAAAACATCGTTGGAATGGCGCGGTATCTTCTGTACCTTTATCCATGCAATTAATTCTGTTTTTGTCATAGCTAAACAACCTATCTCTTAATCTTTATCAATAGACACAACTCGCTGCGCTTTCTCTTTGCGCCGCCCGAATAGAAGATTAAATAAAGCCGAGAAGTATCTTAAGCGCACTATGCTGCCAACTGGGATTTCCAGCTCTAGGCGCTCAGAGGCGGTAAATCCATTGACGGCATCCATCTCCGGTCTCAAAACAGCAATGTCGTCCTGTGCGCCTGCCTTCATCAATTCCTCTATTTTTGCCTCAAGCACTTTAGCGCGCTCGATGCGCTCAATCTGGCGATCTGCCAGCGCCTGCGGTATTTGGCCATACCTAGCCTTAAGTTTCGTCAGGCGCGCGATTGACTCATATGTAACATCAGTAATTTCATCGCGAGACAACCACTGCGTCTCGTAATTTAAGCTAAACTTCCAACTAGGCAGAGTAAGTGCATGGCGATGCTCTTCCAGCGTCTTATAAATCAGCTTAAAACCATAACGCTCGGGGTACTCAAAGGCCAAACTGCCGGGAGCCATGAATGGCGCCTGATGCCCCATAAAGAGAAATAAGCGTTTGTCGGCCTTAAACTTCTGCAAGAGATGTTCGCAGTAATCCACTGTATCAAGCACGGACTTTGTATCCTGCTTATGTAATCCAATCATATAGAAGATTTCCACGCGGCTGGCACCGTTATCTAAAGCCGCCTGTATCATATCTTCCATAGCCTCGTTGCTGAAACTACGCCCCAGAGATACTCTGCGCACCTCAGGATCATGCGACTCCGGTGACATATCCAGCGAAAAACCGGGCGTAGCCTGTGCCATCTCCTTGATAAAATCCGAAGGCATGGGATTAAACGCTTCAAACATCAACGTATTTTTTACGCGCCGCTCTTTTATTAAGCCGAGCAGCTTATGGGCGCGCTCGTCACCATTCTCACGTATGTCGCCAACCAGCAGAATAGGCCCGCGCGTAATTCCTGAGATATTCTTTATGTCCTTGAAAATATCATCCGCACTACGATAAGCCGGTTTTTTGCGATTGGCAAAAAGCGGCATAGCATCGCGCGCGGCGCTGCAAAAGATACAATCATATTTACAACCGCGGCTGGTAAACACAGCCGTCACAGGATATTTAAGCCACCCTTTAAAAGGAACTACAGACGCCAAGTCGCGATAACGCAATACCTGCCGGACTACTGTGCCGTAATGATTTCCCATAACATGACTGATATCTGTCGGAACATAACTAAACTCGTTTTCATGCGCCTCGCCCGCGGCATCTTTCCACACCAGATTCGGCACTGAGGATATCTCGGCGCCGTTCATGAAACTCTGCATGAACCGCCGCATAGGCTCCTCGGTGGAATCCCCGCGCATAACAAAATCAACTTCGGGATACATAATCAACTCTTTATAAAAACGCGAGGATGAATACCCGCCAAATATAATCTTGGCATCAGGATGATACTTTTTGACAATTTTGGCTATTTCAATGGAGCCATGCGCGTGTACCATCCAATGCAAATCTATGCCGAATACCGGGGCTTTCAGCTTCTTGATAAAAGCCTCCGCGTCAAAACGCGCATCGCGTAACATGCGCCAAGCTATATTAACAATGCGGGTACGAAAACCATTTTTTTCTAAGTATTCCGAAATACTTGACAGTCCTACAGGATACATCTCGAATATGGGCGTTGAAAGCACTAAATCGCTCACAGGGCCGTATAACTGCGGCACCTTGCGGAAATCATACACATGCGGAGCATGTAACAAAATCAGATCGGTTTTTGGCATGCAAAATCCTGTTTTCTCTAATAGTAGAAATAGCCATTTAACACTTACGACATACTATTTCAACAGACGAACGATTATAACACTTTGTGCTCATCATGGCTAATTATTCTCACGAGAATCGCTCTCGGAAATATGGCAACTTCACCGCGGATGATTTGGGGTTATTCGCGTAAATCTAATAAGCGGCATATACGCCGACTGACTGCATTCGTCGCTCCATAGCTCAGTGTTTGTCTCGCGGGTTGTTTCATGTAAAATAGAGCTATATTGGACAATAAAGATTTGGCTCTGCTTGAATTCCCGGCTGTGCGCGACATCGTCGCCGGTCATAGCACGTTCCCGTTAAGCCGCAATTTAGCTTTGGCTCTTACCCCGTCGGATGACATTAATGCCATTGAAGCCGCTCTTTCAGCATCAGCCCAAGCCGGCTTTCTGCTTGCTGCCGAACCATCTCTCAGCGCATCCGGCTTAGAGGACATCTCTCCTGATGCCCGCGCCGCCGCGCTAGGTAAAACTCTTGATACAAAAACTATAGCCCGAGTACGTACTTCTCTGGAGATACTCCGCTTGCTCCGCGCCCGCATTATCCCATACCGCGAAAGAGCGCCCATTCTCGCCGTCAGAGCCTCCGCTATCGGCGACTTTTCGCAGGTAATAAACGCTATAACACGCGCTATAGCGCCAAACGGCGAGCTGCTACCCAACTCCTCTCCTAAACTTGAGGCTTTGCGCCACCGCGCACAGGATACTAGAAACGCGCTGGTTAATAACCTCAAGTCTTTCATCGCCGCCGATACCGAACGGCGCTATATTCAAGAGCCCATTATCACCGAACGCGAAGGGCGCTATGTCATAGCGGTAAAAAGCGAGCGTCGCGGCGATGTAGCCGGCATTGTGCATGACATTTCCAACACCGGCGCCACTATATTCATTGAGCCATGGCAAACATTGGAGTCGGGTAATGCCCTAAAAGAACTCCGGATTGAAGAACTGCGCGAGATTGAGCGCATATTAGCCGAGATAAGCGAACTCATTGGTAAGGCAAGTCATAAAATAGATGCGTCGCTTGAAGCGGCGGCGGCCATAGATCTTGAGCTCGCCAAAGCTCGCTACGCAAAGCTCTCGGAGTCCACTGAAGCTGAGGTTTATGCCCCAAGCGCAGAGCATGCACCTGTCATCCGCCTTGTCAATGCCCGCCACCCGCTACTTGGCACATGTGCCACTCCGCTCGATTTGGAGCTTGGCAAGGATTTTTCTATCCTCATGATTACCGGCCCTAACACAGGCGGTAAAACAGTCGCTCTTAAAACCATCGGCTTATTATGTCTTATGACACAAGCCGGCATACCTATTCCCGCGGATGCCGGCACGCGCCTACCGGTGCTTAACGGCATATTTGCCGATATCGGTGATGAGCAAAGTATACAAAAAACCATGTCCACTTTCGGCTGGCACATGAGCAATATCAGCCGCATACTGCGCGACGCCAAAGGAGCATGCTTGGCACTACTGGATGAGCTTGGCTCAAGCACAGACCCGCAAGAAGGCGCCGCTCTTGCCCGCGCTATTATCCGGCAGATGCTCAACCGCCAAATCTTAGGCATGATTACCACGCACTATACCGAACTAAAGCTTTTTGCCCACTCCACGCAAGGCCTCCAAAATGCCTCTTTCGACTTTGACCCGCGCACTCTCAAGCCTACGTATCATCTCACCTTAGGCACCCCAGGCGGATCAAATGCCATCGCCACAGCGGCAAGCTTCAACCTGCCGCCGGAAGTCATCGCCGAAGCGCGCGATTCTCTCAGTCAGAGCGCGCGCGAAATGGAAGATTTGCTGACAGAGCTCAAAACTGAGCGCGTTCGCCTAGAAGAACTGACACAATCCATGAAAGCAGAAAAAGAGCTCCTGAACTCGCGCTCAGCCGAACTAGAAAGAGAGTTAAAGAAGCTAAACTTAGAAAGGCAACGCCTTATTCAAGACGCTCGCGATAATCTGGTAGCCGAGATATCAAGTCTGCAGAAAGATATCAAACTTGCCGCTACCGCCTTAAGACATGAGTACTCGGACGAAGCTGTAAGCAACGCGCGCCAAACTACCCATGCAACTAGGGAGCGCCTTAGTAAAATTCTCTCTGCCGCTGAAATATCCCCGAAACCAAGTAATGACACTGCCATTGCTGTTGGCGACAGCGTGTGGCTTGTAGAATTCGGGGTGGAAGCTAGTGTTACCTCAATAAATGAACGCAACGATCTATTAGAGGCTGTATCAGGCCCGCTCCATTTTCAGGTAAGCCGCGAGTCCGTAAGTAAAACGAATACCCCAAAATCAACTATTGTGTCACGCCGCAAAAACCAGCCGCTCCTGAAAAACGCGCCGCCTGAGCTTGACCTGCGAGGACGGCGCGCCGAGGAGATAGTGCCGCTTCTTGACAATTACCTTGGAGATGCCGCCTTAAGCGGACGGCAAAGCGTACGCATTATCCACGGCTTCGGCACAGGCACAGTGCGCGCCATCATACGCGAACAAGCCGCAAATCACCCATTAGTAAAATCATTCCGCCCCGCTACGCGAGACGACGGCGGAGACGGCGCGACCATCATAGAACTAAAGTAGCAAACATTCCACTATGCGCCATAGAATGCATTTCGGCCTCCATTTAAAATATCAGAAAGAAATAGTATGAGAAAAACGGATTTAATC
>WRDV01000028.1 GCA_009779655.1 Dehalococcoidia bacterium | reverse complement strand
TAGGAGGAAACAATTACTCTTTAGCGCTGAAAAGCGATGGTACAGTTTGGGCTTGGGGAGGCAACTCCTATGGCCAACTGGGTGATGGCACTACAACTAATCGTTCAACACCTGCTCAGTTAATTGGATTCAATTTGCCATCGCCTCCAACCACAACCGATACACCGACTGATACTCCAACCACAACTGACAGTACGTCACCCACAAATACTCAAACCACAACCGACAATACGTCACCCACAAATACAGGTAGCGGCGGCGGTTCTAGCACTGCTATAAACGTAGTGTCGTTAGTTTTGGCAATAGTGTTCGGTGTCGGGTTTCTTGTTTTGCTTGTCATAGTTGTCACAAGACGTAAATAAGCTCAATACGTTAGTCAGTTGCGAGTCGGCAGCGTAAGCGATGCCGATCCTTCTCGTATACTATCTAACGTATTACACCGGAAGTCTTAAAACAGCACCGTATTTAGGGTAAAAAGAGTAACTACCGGGCACACGGGTATTTACTGGCAGGAAATACGACTATATGGTTTTTTGTGTTGTCTGAATATTCCGGATACTATAAAAATAAGAGAGTTTAGGTTCGAAGTCATGTAATGTACCCCATTCGTCATGTGAACGCAATACAAAGCCGCTTTATCTTTGAGAGTGGCGGACAGCCACTCTCAAAGATAAAGCGGCTTTGATGTAATTACGGCAAACGCTAGATTTTGACTAACTTTGCGGAATAAACATCCGACAAACCTAGAACTTGCTTGCATTGAGCGTCAGGCAGCGCTTCATCTAATGCTAACACCATCAGCGCGTCGCCGCGCGCTGTGATGCGAGAAAGATGCATGTAACTTATATTGATGTCGGCGTCGCCCGCAATCTTGCCTACTGCGCCGATGAGTCCTGGGCGGTCTTTATGAGTGCACAAAAGGAAGTAGCTGCCGGATGGCGTAATATCAATCCAATGCCGGTTTATCTGTACAATGTGGCTTTCTCCGCGCATTACAGAGCCGGAAACGGTGACAGTGCCTTCGCTGGTTACAGCTTCCATGCTGATGAGATTGGCATAATTATCGCAGGTGGCTTGTTTTTCCTCGGTAATCTTGATGCCGCGTTTGGTTGCTTCCATGTTGGCGTTGACCATGTTGACACGCTCATCCGTAAGGCGTCCCAGCAATGCACCGAGTAATATAGCCTTGAGTGGATTGGTGTCTAAATCGGCTACCTCGCCCTGATATTTGATGTTGATAGCCTGAATTTGCCCTCCGCCCAAATAACTTAACAGGTTGCCTACAGCATCAGCCAGGTGCATATAAGGTATCATTACCGGCAACACTTCTGCGGATACTAGCGGGGCGTTGACGGCATACTTTGCGGGTTTTCCGTTAAGGACGTCAATAATCTGCTGCACTACTTCTGTTGCCGCCAAAGTCTGTGCTTCTGCCGTTGAGGCGCCAAGGTGCGGGGTAACAATAGTTTTATCAGAGTTGAAGAGGATACTCTGCGTGCAGGGCTCTTCAATGAATACGTCAATAGCGGCGCCGCCAAGCTCTCCTGCGTTTATGGCTGCCATAAGCGCTTCTTCGTCAATCAAGCCGCCGCGGGCGGCATTAATAATGCGCGCAGAAGGCTTCATCATGGCAAGCTGTTTGGCACCGATCATTTTTTTTGTGGCCTCAATCAGCGGCACGTGTAAGGTAATAAAATCGGCTTCCTGCCAGATTTCATCGAGAGTCTTCATCTCAACATTCATCTTTTGAGCGCGTTCGGCTGTGACAAACGGGTCATAACCGATGAGCCTCATTTCCATGCCTTGCGCGCGGCGAGCAACTTCGCTGCCTACATTGCCTAGTCCCACAAGCCCGAGCGTCTTGCCGCGAACTTCGGTGCCCATAAAATCATTGCGTTTCCATTCGCCTCTCTTGAGCGAAGCGTTGGCTTGCGGAATGTTGCGGGCAAGTGCCATCATAAGCGCGACGGCATGTTCGGCTGCCGAGATGGTATTGCCGGTTGGAGCGTTGACCACAATAATACCGCGGCGCGTGGCTGCGGCAGTGTCAATATTATCTACGCCAACTCCGGCGCGTCCGATGACAATAAGTTTGGTGCCGGCCTCAATAATATCGGCGGTGACGCGTGTCTGACTGCGTACTACGAGCGCCTCATAGTTGCCGATAATGCCCTTAAGCTCTTCCGGTGTGAGCTTTGTTTTAACGTCTACGTTGGCGTATTGTTTAAGCGCGTCGACACCCTCTTGCGCTAAAGGGTCTGCTACTAGCACGTTCATTGTCATAAGTTATTTACCTCCGGTAAAACCGGCTTTTGGCAAAGCCTCTTTGAGCGCGCTCAAAACAGCCTCGACATCTTTCTCGTTAACCCATCCCAAATGCCCTATGCGGAAGATCTTCCCTTCAAGATCCATCTGACCGCCTGATAGAACGATGTCGTATTCTTCACGCATAATTTTGTTAAGCGTTTTAGGATCCAATCCGTCTGAACCAAGAACTGCGGTGACTGTGTTGGAAGCGTATGCCTCATCTGCGAACAGCTTAAGGCCTAATGCTTTGACGCCTGCGCGTGTCATGTTCCCAAGTTTGATATGTCGGGCGATAATGTTATCCAATCCCTCATCCAACATCATACTGAGAGAAACATCCAGAGCAAAAACAACGGAGACAGCCGGCGTCCAAGGAGTTTGCCCGCCATTGGCTAAGTATTTCTTGGCCTTGGCAAAATCCCAGTAGAAGCGCGGCATTTTAGCGGCGGCGTTGGCGCGCCAAGCTTTCTCGGATATTGCAACCATAGCCATACCGGGTGGTACCATCCAGCTTTTCTGCGTTCCGGTGACCATGACATCTATGCCCCACTCATCAATAGGCAGAGCGATGCTTCCGATACTGGAGATGGCATCCACAATAAGCAGCTTGTCAAAAGGTTTAATTGTTTCGGAAATAGCCTGAAGATCGTTGGTGATACCGGTTGAAGTTTCGTTATGCGTGACCATTACAGCTTTAATCGCAGGGTCGTTGTCTAGAGCAGCTTTGATGGCGCTTGGATCGGCGGCTTTACCCCATTCTGTTTTAAGCACGGTAACATCGGCCCCGAAAGTCTTGGCAATATTAGATAAGCGATCACCGAATACGCCTACCGATACGGCTAACACCTTGTCGCCCGGAGAAAGGGAATTAACAACGGCTGCTTCCAACCCGCCTGTACCTGAGCCGGTGAGCAAAAACACGTCGTTTTGGGTGAGAAGCAGCCTCTTCAGTTTTTCGGTGACGCCGAGTACTGTTTTTTGAAACTCGCCTCCACGGTGATTGATCATCTGGCGCCCCATGGCGGTCAGTACTTCAGGCGGGCATGGTGTTGGGCCGGGGATTCTTAGATTGGTCATAAAGTCGCTCCTTCAAAGCTATATTCTTACTGCCGGAGTAAAAATTATAGCTTAAAAAGTGCGCAATAAACAACTAAGATGCGCTAAAACTAAAAATTCTCTTACGAGCCTGTTGAAAATGCGTCGCTATGTTTGGCGTTTATATACTCGCATTGCGAAAATCCACGCTACTACCATAATACCGACGCACCAAGCGAGAGCAATCCAGATATCGTTTCCGGTCGGTTCGCAGTTAATTAAGGAGCGAACTGTTTCAACTATCGGTGTCAGAGGTTGATTTTCGGCAAAAATCCTTAATGCTGCCGGCATTGTTTCTGTTGGCGCGAACGCTGAACTGAACAAAGGCAGGAAAACTAACGGGAATGCGAGAAAGGACGCGCCATCAGTCGTTTTTGCGATAAGCCCCGGAATAACCGCAACCCACGTCAGTGCAAGCGAAAGCGTTGCAAGGATTCCTGCGACTGCAAGCCACTCAAGTATATTCGCATTGGAACGGAATCCTATGATAAACGCAGCGGCAAAGACCATTGCAAGCGATAATAGGCTAGATACGATTGAAGCGAAAACATGAGCCCAAAGTGTCGAAGAACGATTTATCGGCATAGAGTTTAATCTATTGAAAATGCCCTTTCCTTTATCGCTAAACATTCTGAGCGCAGTGTAAGATGTGTTGTATGCAATCGCCATAACAAGTATTCCTGGTAATTGGAAATTGACGTAGTTTACCCCGTCCGGCAGGCTTGCTTTGATTGCGCCGCCGAAAACATAGACGAATAACAGCATTATGAGGATTGGCTGAACCATCGCGGACATGATAGTTTCAGGGCTGCGCTGTATATGCTTCATTAATCGCAAGAAGAGAATCAAGGTGTTTTTCACTGCGCTTCCGCCTTTCCCGCTCCTATAATCGCAAAGAAAATTTCTTCTAAAGTGGGCTGTTTTTCTATGTATTCCTTTTTAACTGGCGGGAACAGTTTTTTCAGTTCGTCGAGTGTCCCATTAGCTATGATGTTACCGCCATGAAGAATTGCTATTTTGTCAGCAAGCTGTTCAGCTTCTTCAAGATGCTGAGTAGTAAGCAGAATTGTTGTGCCGCTGTTGCTAAGTTCTTTGACAGTTTTCCAGACTTCAATTCGCGCTTCCGGGTCAAGTCCTGTTGTCGGCTCGTCAAGGAAAATTACGTCAGGATTTCCAATAAGGCTCATAGCTATATCAAGTCTGCGGGTCATGCCGCCTGAATAAACAGCAGCTCTTTTATCTGTCGCCTCGCCTAGACCAAAGCGTTTAAGCAGATTAACTGCGACTGCGTTAGAATTTTTCACACAGCGCAACTTGGCAATCAGCACTAGATTTTCCAGCCCCGTGAGAATCCCATCCACGGCGGCATATTGCCCTGTAAGACTAATGGATTGCCGTACTTTTTCCGGTTGATGCACTACGTCATAATTGCAAATGCTCGCGTTCCCGCCGTCCGGCTTCATAAGCGTTGAAAGAATATTTACAATAGTGGTCTTCCCCGCTCCGTTAGAACCGAGTAGAGCGAAAATCTCGCCGCGCCGAATTTCAAAGCTGACGCTTTTCAAAACGTGATTGGCTTTAAAAGATTTACGTAAGTCATTAACTTGGATAACTATATCGCCCATTCTAGTACGGCCCCTTTTCAAATGAAAATATAATTTGTTCATCCTCGCTTCACATGTTTTTATACCAACAACTAGGATATGGTTTCGCAACTGTTCCCTCAGGTTAGTTTGGGCAAAGTGCTTACAGATGACTTTCTTGGCGATATAGTCTTTGTTGCTTACTCAATTAGCTTCACATAACGGCGCTTGCCTGCCTTGAGCACCGCACCATAAGCAACAGCATAATTCGGTTCGGTTAGCTTCTTGCCGTCAATTTCTACTCCGCCTTGCCGGATAAGACGCATAGCTTCGCTCTTGCTTTTAACCAGTCCGGCATCCAGCATTACATTAGGGATAGAGAGAACTCCCGGGGCTATGCGGAAATGGGGTATTTCGTCTGGAATCTCTTTGTTCTGTACTATGCGTACGAAATTGTCCTCAGCGGCGGATGCGGCAGCCTTGTCATAAAGCTGGATAATAATCTCGCGCGCCAAACGTTTTTTAAGAACCATGGGATTGGCTCTGGTTTCAATTTCATGGCTGAACTCTGACAATTCGGCGTCCGTCACATCTGTAACAAGGGTAAAGTAATCCATGAGCAAATTGTCGGGTATAGACATCACCTTGCCGAAAATCTGCTCCGGCGTTTCGGTAACTCCGATGTAATTGCCGAGGCTTTTACTCATTTTATGCGAGCCATCGGTGCCTATTAAAAGCGGCGTCATTAGTATTTGTTGTGGTTGCTGTCCTACCATGCCCTGTAATTCGCGTCCCACAAGCAGATTAAACTTCTGGTCATTGCCGCCGAATTCTACGCTTGCCTGTACCTGTACGGAATCATACGCCTGCAACAACGGATAGATAAACTCAGTCAAGGTAATAGGTTTGCCTGCCGCGAAGCGTTTGCTGAAGTCATCTCGCGCTAGGAATTGAGCAATGGTAAAACGACCGGTGAGTTTGATTACATCTGTCAGAGAGAATTTTCCGAACCATTCGCTTTGCCAGCGCACTTCGGTGCGGCTGCGGTCAACGATTTTGAAGAACTGCTGCATATATGTTTCGGCATTTACTTTTACCTGCTCGTGGCTTAATACAGGGCGCGTAACACTTTGTCCTGTGGGATCGCCTATTTGCGCTGTCCAGTCGCCTACGATTAACACTACTTCGTGACCGAGCTCTTGGAACTGGCGTAATTTTCTTAATCCTACCATGTGACCCAGATGTATATCGCTTGACGATGGGTCAAAACCTTCTTTAAGGCGCAGCTTCTCTCCTCTTTTAAGGCGCGCTACCAACTCTTCCTCTACTATTACCTCGGATACTCCGCGCCGCAATAGGCGATTAAAATCAAAAATATCTTGCATTTTTAACTCTTCTCATGATTATCGCAACAGCAATGCGCTGATAACTTCTGACGCACATATGCGATATCCAGCGCAATCTGCGCTTGGAGCGCTTGTGCGCCAGGGAATTTCTTCGCTTCGCGTAACCATTCTACTATATTCACTTTGAGGTTATGGTTATAAAGATTATCGCTAAAATCAAGCAGGTGTATTTCTGCGATACGCGACACTTCGTCAAAAGTCGGGCGAGTGCCGATAAAAGCCACTGCTTGATAGACTTGTCTGTCAATAACGGCAACGGCAGCATATACGCCATCGGCTGGTAGCGCTTGTTGCGGATATAAGCTCAGATTGGCGGTTGGATATCCCAGTGTTGTGCCTCGTTTGTCGCCGCCGACTACCACACCCTCAAGGCTGAATGGGCGCGCCAGCATGGCATTGACAGTTGAAATATCTCCTGCGGATAACGCTTGGCGGATAGCAGTGCTGGAAACAATTTTGTCGTGATATCTTACAGGCTGGACCACCTCGGTACTAAAACCCAGCCGTTGTCCTAGCTCGCGAAGTGTCTCTAAAGAGCCTTCACGGTGATGTCCCAACGCGAAATCCCAGCCCAGTATCATGCCTTGCATATTAAGATGCTGCTGCAATATTGACACAAAAGACTGTGCGCCTAATGCAGCGAGTTCTGGCGAAAATGTGAGCGGTATAACAATATCAACAGACATGGATTTCAGCAAGCGGAGGCGTTCCTCCAAGCTGATTAGCGCCGGGGTAGTTTTGCTGGGGGCTAGCAGTATGGAGGGATGCTGTTTGAAAGTAATGATAGTGCTGAGGGAGTCTCTTTCATGAGCCTGTTCCGTCAGACGGCGCACAAGTGTTTGATGCCCCATGTGTATGCCGTCAAACACGCCGACGGAGACGATGGTGTTCTTGGCAGGAGTTGCGCGGCTTAGCTCATGCTCTATCAATATCGACATAATTATATACCACGATTAATTGCCTTGCTAGGTTTAGGTTGTTGTTACTGTGACGTTGAAACTCTGTTATTAGTTAAATTGGGCTTATTATAAGTTGCTATGGCAGGAGTGTAAAGCCGGCGTGCAGTGCGGGTGTAAGCAGGAGGCAGGGCACATTGAGATACGCAAAGGGGGGGCTTTTTACGATATATGAGCGGCAACCTAGCTATTTTACAATAACTGGATTGTTAAGCGCTAAAGCTCGCTTTGGCGCGACTCATACCCTGACCTCACGGTCGTGGGGGTATCATTGTCGGAAATAAAAGGGTTCGCCATTCAATGGCGTGATGAAAATGGACCGGATAATTCGCTTGATGGATGATGTGCAGCGGTTATGATATTGGAAGTGGCTACTATCCTAATTTTTCAAGCAGAATAACTATTTTAGCTTCCGGGACGCGCTTTTGACAGCGGTATTATATTGTGATACAATCCCTCTTTGCTTATGATTCTAGCTTGTACATATTTCCTTCTCCATCCTCCGCTTACAGTTTTTTAGTCTAGAACTGCGACTAAAATAACTGCCTCTTATCCGCAGGTTTTTATTTGAGGAGTGAGCTTTTGGAACAATCAATTTTCCCTGCAGGGATTCGGCCTCCTGTGCCGCACAGATCTTATTCACAGGTTTCCCAGGTCTTAGAGGTGCCTAACCTCATCAATTTGCAGCTGGCTTCTTTCCAGTGGTTGCTGGAAGAAGGGCTCAAGCAGTTAATGGAAGAAATCTCGCCAATCAAAGATTTCACCGGCAACAAGCTTGAGCTTAGTTTTGTGGACTATGAATTCCGTGGTCCGCGCATTTCAGAGCAGGATTGCATTCAGCGCGACCAGACATACTCTATCACGCTCTATGTTAAGGCTAGGCTGTTGGTGAAGAGCACCGGCGAAATCAAAGAGCCCTTTGATTTGTTCTTCGGCGATATGCCAATGATGACGGCTCAAGGCACGTATATTACTTCCGGCACCGAGCGCGTTATTGTAAGTCAGTTGCTGCGTTCTCCCGGAGTTTATTTCACAGTATCCGAAGACACCGTTAGCGGACGGCGTATGTGCAACGCAAATCTTGTTCCCAGCCGCGGTGCTTGGCTGGACTTTGAGACCAGTATTCGCGATGTAATATCGGTTAAGATTGATGGCAAACGCAAGATTCCTGTGACCACATTATTGCGCGCAATCGGATATGCTTCCGACAGCGACTTGCTTTCCATTTTTGCGGCCGAGGATAACTCGCCGGACCATCAATATATAAAATCTACTATGGATCGCGAACCCGCCATACATACGGAAGAAGCGGCCTTGCTGGATATTTATCGTAAGTTGCGCCCGGGCGACCCGCCAAATTTGGATAATGCCAGGAAGCTTTTGCAAAACATGTTCTTCAACTCAGATCACTATGACTTGGGTTTGGTTGGGCGCTATAAACTTAACCGTCGCCTGGGTTTGACTCCTTCGCAAGAAGGAGAAGGCCGCGCTTTGACGCATGAAGATATGCTTGAAATCGTGCGCCGCATTATTATGGTGAATAACGGACAAGATAATTCAGACGATATAGATCATCTGGGAAATCGCCGCATTCGCACTGTCGGCGAGTTGATTCAAAATCAGTTTCGTTTGGGTTTGATGCGCTTAGAACGTGTTGCTCGCGAGCGCATGAGTATTCTTGCTGCCGACGCGCTTACTCCCGGCGCATTGGTCAATATTCGCCAAGTGGTTTCCGTTGTGCGCGAGTTCTTCGGCGGCTCTCAGCTTTCTCAGTTTATGGATCAAACTAATCCGCTGGCTGAGTTAACGCACAAGAGGCGTTTGTCAGCTATGGGCCCGGGCGGTCTATCACGCGAGCGAGCCGGCTTTGATGTGCGCGATGTGCATTTCTCGCACTATGGCCGCATTTGTCCTATTGAAACGCCGGAAGGTCCTAATATCGGTTTGATTGGCTCTTTGGCGACTTATGGACGCATCAACCGCTATGGATTTGTTGAAACGCCTTACTGTAAGGTAAAAACCGAGCTGGATACCCGCAGCCAGGAGCTTATTGGGCGTAAGCCGTTGGAAGACGTCAAAGACAGCAAGGGCAAAGTACTGCTCCCGGCCGATGTGGCTGTTGCTAAGGATGACCTAACGGCGCTCTCCAAGCTTGTGCCTCG
>WRDV01000027.1 GCA_009779655.1 Dehalococcoidia bacterium | reverse complement strand
TGCGTACAGCCTGGTTCACTTCTTCTCTGACGTCTTTGATACTAGATTCCAATTGCGAAGCTCGAGTATTGTAGTCACGCGTTAACTGCAATACAACTTCCTCGTTCCTCTTAATACTTCCTTCCATACGAGACGTTATTTCAGTTATATCGCACTGGGCTGATTCAGTCACTTGGCGAGCACGCTCATACGCTTCATCAGCCTTTTTACGCGCCTGCTCAAAGGCTTTATTGCTTGTTATGGTATCATCCTCAAAAATATGCCGGGCTTTGTCAGCCGCCCTTACAGCATTATCAGCGGTTTTGGCGGCATCCTCCACGGCTTTCTTGGCCATTTTTCCAATATCGCGCGCTTTCTCCAGCGCATCACGGATAACGCGCTCGCTTACCTCAACTGCGCCAACAAGACGCAAATCTGCCTTATTGACTTGCGTTATCATATCTTTTAGTGATTCGTTCTCTTTTTGAATAAGATCAACATCGCTGTCCGGCATACACCCTCCATCGCTATTTCGGAGTCTTTCTATAATAGCACACAGACAGACTTCATGCGTAAAAAAGCCTGTCGCCTGTCATAAAATAATTATCTCGCCTTGTTATTTTGCACTCGCTCCTTTAGAGATTTTAGATTGATAACATCTTCCCGGTTATATTCACAAAGAATTCTTAGCGCATTCTCATCATAATCGTTGGCATAGCGCCACCATAATCGCACTGCTTCCAGCCCATTCATATCGGGCAACCTGCGATCAATCCCCAACACTTTCTCAACCCGCTTAAGTCCCCCGAAAAGGTTAAGCCTCCAGCAGTTATACATCAGGTCGCAGTGCCCAAAACCCTCATTCAAATCTATCCCCAGCCGCGTCTGTATAAAAGGTAAATCGAAACGGCTGCCGTTATAGGTATGAATGATACTTACGCCTCTCAGCGCTTCCAGCAGGTTCTCAGCTGTAACATCTTCGCCAACGAGTTGCATAAAGCGCCCTTGCTCATCCTTGACTAAATAAATGCCTATGACGGTTATGATAGAATCATACGGAGAAAGGCCCGTGGTCTCAATATCAAGGTAAGCTTCTGTCATGCTTCTATTATACCCATGGCTGATGCGGAATGAAAAGTATCAGCTCCTTAAGTTATAGGCGTGCCAACTTTAAACAGTAGATTATCAGGTGTTAAATAGACCTTCGCAAAAAGAGGATAGGCTTCTTTTAGTTGAGCTTGAAAATTTATATCCTGCCGACACAAAAATTATTGGCAACCTCAGGTAACCCACTTTGCACTATCTAAACCAAAAAACCGGCAGCTTCTGTGAAGAAGTACTGTCTTCGGAAATATATTGGTCTAATGCTTAACTGGCGAATCTATACCTGTTTGATTATGAAGAAATTTTATAGCATAACCGGCAGTCGCAACGGTTATACAAAAGTTATACGAAAGTTGGATGAAAGTTGGATGAAAAAAGACCCATATAAAATCAATTGCCCGAATGAATAGCCTCAAGCTCATTACCGGCAGAAGCGGCCGCGAGACAAGCCGGACGGCACCTGTAAATCAAGCATTAAGCCTATAAGTGGCATTATTCTCGTTATACCAAGTATTAGCCTGCGTCATAGCATCTACCTGATCATCATGCGCCCCTCTAGGAAATAAGACGCATTCCTCGACAAAGCCACTCACCCAACTCGCTGCAGAGTCTTCCGGAATGAAAATATTCCCTGCCTCTGCGTTGGCAGTAACGGCATTTGCCCTGACAATTTTCCCTCCCTTCGGATCAACAGGTTTAATACCCGGGATTTCATTTTTGAGCACATCTATGATAGCCGAGCCATTGGCTGTATTCTCTATCAGTTTGCGCTGAGTGCGCGGCCATTTAGCACTCAGCGCGCGAATAGCGTCAAGTGTCTCAACAAAGCTCTTGCGCCCGCGCACCTGGTCTAATAGATAACGCTGCGCCCGATTAGACGAGCTTCGCGCCCACACCTGCCCTACAACATAGTCGCTGTTATCAGTACAGCTAAAGGCGCAGTCCCAAGACTGGAGATAATCCTCTAAATCCGCTAAATCATCGTCAGTCCATCTACGCCACCATTCGCGTTTGAATGTACCGCCGTCACCCGGACTCGGGCGCTGCTGATAAAGAGCTGCCCAATCATAAGAACCGACAGTGGTCTTAATAGTAGCGAGGGTTGTTAAGTCGTACTTGTAAGGCCAAAGCGCCTCACCCTCCATGCGCGGGTCATAGGGACAGTCACAAGACTCGCGAACCGCAGGCAGGGATATTACCTCCCACTTATCGCCGTCAGGCAGATTAGCCGCATTGAGTAATCTCCCCACAAGGTCATCCTCGTGCCAGCGCGTAAGAGTGACTAATATACCGGCGTTCTTCTCCTGCCGCGTATATAGTGTCGAGGTATACCAATCCCATATTTTATCGCGATTGACGCAACTATTAGCCTCTTCCTTATTTTTTATAGGATCGTCTATTATGATAAAGTCGCCTCCCATGCCGGTAATGCCGCCGCCAACGCCAGCGCATCGGTACAACCCCTTTCGTTTCACTATCTCAAATGTATCCATGTTACGTAAATAAGTACCATCCGCAGCGCCTTGCTTATCCATCCCGCCTAAAACAGTTCTTGGGAATAAACGCCTATACTCATCACAGCTCATAATACGTTGTACGTCGCGGTTCATTGATTGCGCAAAATCAGCATTGTAGCTGGTTGCGATAATGCGCGCATCAGGATTGCGTCCGAAGATATAGGCCGGCAGGCGGCGGCTGACAAGCTCACTCTTGCCATGCCTCGGCGGCATTAACAACATTAAGCGGGTTATCTTCTTCTGCTCAAAATCGTCAAGACGAGAGCAGATTAACTTATGGTACCAATGAACTTGATAGCCCGGCATGGTATAGCGCGTAAAATCAAGAAGGCTACGTCGGCCAAGCTCAAGTCTCGCCGCATCGTTAACTGCGGCAGCTGTGTCTTTATCAAGCCTATTCATCTGAATTATCCGCCTTATCATCATCCTCTGAAATAATCTTTAAAGCCTCCTCAGTAAAAGCCACTATCCTACGCAACTCTTCGCAAGACATGCTCTTCAAAAGATTGCTTGCAGTGGTGTCCTCATACCTGCTCTCGGTGCGCTCAGTCACCTCACCGCGTGTAAGCCGCTCAACATCAACTCCAACCTTAAACATGTGCACAACATCACGGGGAGTAAGAGTATGCGGCGGTATATTCTGTAATTCGTTCATTGATCTAGCCACCATATACATTGAAGCCCGAATATGCCGTTTTTTCATCTCCTTAATCTCCTGTTCTTCTGCCGCTTTCGCAACACGCATAAGCTCGTTATCCCAAGCATAAGCACGGCTTTGCCAGCTCCATCTACTGCCCCACCTGCCAATGAGGGTATCACTCTTGCCAAGCTCCCGCGCAAGCTTGGAATAGCTCCGCCCTGAATTTAACTCCAAATAGCGCGAAAAAGCCTCAAAGGCTTGAGATGACTCACCGCGCTGGCGCTCCCAAGGCGCCGCATTTTGTATCGTGACATCACTTTTTGTTACGCTCAATATAATTTCCTCCTAATTATATGTTGACTTGATGTACTTAATACCCCGCACGCCTGTCAAGCCAAAGCATTATTCCGCAACTCATCATCATATGCCAATCCTAGCATACTGATAAACCGGCGGAATACTGCTTTGATGGTTGCACTAATTGAAAAGAATGTCAATACTTGTATAGACCTAATAATGCTTATTTTGCAGTGCTAAACGATAGTGAAATCCTCGTGCATATAGGTAAAATACGCATAAAAGTAGCCCAAATAGTACCAATTAGCGTCCCCATACTGATGCGTTTACTCTTTTACGTACCATCGCACTTATCACTCCGTGCGCATATATGGCAAACATGTTCCGCCCATCAAGGGTTGTTTAAATATGCTAAACATAAATCCCGAAAAGTCCAATATATTATGAACTCATACAAAAGAATTGACAACGAGCTATTTGTATGGTAGAGTGCACGCGCTAGATATAGCTCTGGAGTTTATAAATTGGATCTCGACACCTTTATAACAGTCCAAAGTACAATCAATAAGTCATTTAGTCGCTGGAATTATCTGTATTAACGCATGGATTACAGCGGCTTTTTTGTAATTAAATAACGCAATGGAGAAATCAAGATGAGAATGAGCCAATCCGCAAGAGCTATAGCGATGAAGATATTCACGGTCACATTGTTGACCGTGTTTTTATTTAGTACGAGTAGTTTAACGGCTGTACTGACTCAGCAGAAGGCTTATGCGGCGCAGCAGATAGGAACAACCTCTCCGGCCCTGCAGTCTCCCATGTCTAATTATGGTCTTACTATGCAAATTGAGAAAATTGTCTCCGGAGACAGTCATACCATAGCTCTTATGAATGATGAAAGCGTTTGGGCTTGGGGATTGAACACAAACGGGCAACTCGGCAACGGAACAACAATTTCTAGCAACACGCCTGTACAAGTAAGCGGATTAACTAATGTTACGGCTATTGCCGCCGGAGGTACTCACAACCTAGCTATTAGAACCGACGGCACAGTTCGCGCATGGGGCAACAATCTTAACGGGCAGCTTGGCGACGGAACTACAACCCAGCGCGCCACACCGGTACAAGTAAGCGGATTAACTAATGTTACGGCTATTGCCGCCGGAAGCAATCACAGTCTTGCTACTAAGTCAGATGGTACAGTTTTCGCTTGGGGGTTGAATTCATCAGGCCAGCTTGGCAATGGGACAACCGCTGATAGCAACACGCCGGTACAGGTGAGCGGACTAACGAGTGTTACGGCAGTCGCTGCGGGA
Source organism: Dehalococcoidia bacterium (assembly GCA_009779655.1). Classification (GTDB taxonomy): domain Bacteria; phylum Chloroflexota; class Dehalococcoidia; order Dehalococcoidales; family UBA1222; genus WRNG01. The sequence goes on along the minus strand of WRDV01000027.1, from coordinate 4,776 downwards.
AGCGCACACAGTTTGGCTCGCAGGTCAAATGGAGCAGTATGGGCTTGGGGATTGAATGGCAACGGGCAGCTTGGCGACGGAACGACAACTTCTAGCAACGCGCCTGTACAGGTAAGCGGATTAACTAATGTCACAGCTGTTGCTGCCGGGGATAGCCACAGTTTTTCTGTTAAGTCAGACGGCACGGCATACGCTTGGGGGCTGAACAGCAGCGGACAGCTTGGCGACGAAACTATAACCGAACGTTATATACCTGTACAAGCGAGCGGGCTAACCGGAGTTACGATGATTGCTGCCGGAGGCGCTCATAGCTTAGCTTTAAAAGCATACTCTTTCTCATCTGTTTTGGCTTGTGGAAGCGACGAACATGGGCAGCTTGGACTCGGCAGGCTGTTTCAATCAAATATCCCGATTATGGCGGTCTTTGAGTTTAATCAGATCGTATTTGATCAGCCTTCGTATTCTCTGGCAATTCCTCTATTAGATTCTCCCGCTGCAACAATCACTGTCAGCGCGGCAGTCTTGGATATGTACGGCACCATTATCCCCAACGCCGTTATTACCTACGGCCTTGACGCAAGTTACACCGGCGTCAGCATCAACAGCTCAACAGGCGTTGTTACTGTTGACAGCTCTGCCACGCCAAACAGCGTGGAATTAAACGTGGGATTAACCGCGTCTTGTAACGGGCTTACATCATATTCTGTACTTTGTTTGACCAGTCTTGTGGGACAGCCAGTATTTGCTCAACCGTCTTACACCTTGTCAGTGCCGGCCGCCCTGGATCCTTCTAAAACACTGACAGTCAGCGCAGCAGCCATTAATCCGCTGGGGAATATTATCCCGAACGCCGTAATCACATACGGCCTTGACAACAGTTATATCGGAGTCAGCATCAACAGTTCTACCGGCGTTATCACCGTTGCCCACACTGCCTCAGCCGGCAGTATAGGATTGACCGCGTCATACAGCGGACTAACAGGGCAAGCCGTACTGAATTTGATTCCCACTGCCGTGGATCAGCTAATCTTTGAATATCCTTCATATACCTTATCGATTCCGGCAAGCGGAGCAATTGCCAAAACAGTCGCTGTCAATGCGGCGGCTTTAGATCCGATGGGCAAACCTATCACTACCGCCGTATTTACCTACGGGCTTGACGCAAGCTATACCGGAGTTAGCATTGACAGTTCTACCGGTGTTATCACTGTTGACAGCACTGCCGCAGTCGGCAGTATAGGATTAACCGCGTTTTATAACGGAATAACAATACAGGCAGTGCTATATCTGATAACTTATTCATCAGGCGAAGAACTCCTCCTTAATGTAACAGAGGGCAAACTATATACCGTAAGCGCATGGGCATATGATATAGAGGACTTTGACGGACTGGTCTTTGTTTTAACATATGATCCTCAGATATTAGAAATGTCCGACCTTTCTGCTTTCACATGGATTAAAGAACTGACAGCGGGAGTAATTCAAGGCACAGGGATTACCATACTAAGCTTTATTCCGGGCGAGGTTATTTTCTCCATAGACCATGAAATCCCGTCAGGCATGTCGTGGAGCGGTATAACCAACTCTTTCGTATTCAAGGCTTTAGACACAGGCTCAACTACAGTCACAATATCCCAGGCGGCATCGAACAGCGGCAGTTCCTCTTCTTCCTCCTCATCATCCGGAGAAGTTAATCAATTTCTTTCCATGACAGCTCTTTCAGCAGAGCAAGTTAACTCGCAGGACGATAAGTCCTCGGAAAACGACCCGGAGAATTATAAGAAGCTTCCCTATGATGAAAAAGCTTTTGAGCTGATGGGCCGCATGAGCGAATACAACAACTTCTCTGATGAAGACAAGTTGTATATTCAAAACTACCTTGGGATATATGCAGATCCGACAGAAGAAGAGCTGGCGTATTTCGCGGAGTTAGAGGCCCGCGCAAGGGAGATTTCTCCAGAGGTAATCCTATTATACCTTTTAGACGGTACCGTAACCTTTGACAGCATAAGCCCTGAGGATTGGGCCAAGGCAGAGAAGTATTTCAGCAATTTAAGCTCAGAGCAGATTAACAGCCTGAGCGCTAAAGGCTTATCAGCCAGAGGCATACTCCAAATCAACTTAGCCATGCGCTACGGCATGTTCGATGCGGCTGAAGCCGAACAGCTAGTGATTCTTTATCCTGATGATATTGAGAGAAACGAGTTAGTATTTGAGCTTTATCTTTGCACAGGCACAAGCGAGATAATCGTACGGGAAAGCGCCAAGACGATGATTCTAAGCGGCGCAGAGATGGACGCGGTTAAGGAGTCGCTTAATCTCAGCGCCGAGACGGGCATCAAGGGCATAATAATAGACTCCAGCCTGCTAAATGGGAACAACTCATCCTCTACCTCTTCTAGCGGCGGCACGCCTCAAAACACGCAATATGATCCGATAGCGCCTTTTTCAATTGATAACGGCTCCGGCGAGCGCATAGACCTCAATTCAGGCAATTTGAGCTACTGGCAGGATATCCTGAATATTCCCGGCGTGAATGGGTTGGATCTGAATCTATCCATTATATATAACTCTTCCAACACAGCGCTGTACGAGGAATCCTACAAGTCTCACCAATGGGCTGTCTATTGGTTTGTGGAATACGAAATCTATTGTTACCTTGACGGGGTTGTCATCGAAATATATGACGGCGTTGAAGGGTTTAGTAGTTACAACGCGTCGCAAAAGTTTATTGCCGACAGTAAGTCATACTGGCCTTATGAAGACCAATGGGCAGATTCCGGACAAGAGTATGCGACTGACCAATGGGATAACGTGCAGCTAATCGCCGAGGATATGTTTAATCCCGGATACTTCTTTGTGGTAGAGGATAATCCGCATCCTACATTTATGAGTGTTTCATATGACGACGGCAGCTATCGCTATTCAGGATTGATATATGTAAGCTCAGGAACTAATCTTACTTACTACAGTTATGAAGATTGGGATACCTACGGTCATTTATTTCCAAACAACTGGCCTGCCTACTGCTCCCGCATCACGCAGATATGGACTACTTATTATGCCGGGAATGTCGATTCAGAGACAAAATTAGATTACGAAGAAAAACTCCATAACTGCTGGCTGAATTCTGTTTATGATTATCAATACTACAACTTTTCATACGATAAGGATGACAATACTGTCTTTGGAGCCGGCTGGAACTGGAATTTGCCGTACATTGAAACGGTTAACAATAGTGATAATGTTTTGCATTTGGGCAACGGCCGGTCATACACCATCGGTTCATACAACTCATCTACTCAAACCTATGCCCTGAATAATTATACCCTGAAAGACATCACCCTAAAGAGACATACCGCCTATAACAACGGGCAGTATACTTCATTCTACGTCCTGGAATACGCCAACGGCGACAAGACTTACTTCAGCCAAAGCGGACTGCTTATGGCTCAGGCAGACCGCTACGGCAACACTATTACCTACAAATACGCATCATTCGGCAGCTACAGCGTACTAAGCCAGATTATTGACACAGGCGGACGCATAATCAACTTTGCCTATGCTAATACTCAAACAGGGCGAACAGTAACGATAACAGCGCCTGACAATACTCAAATCATTATTACAATTGATAAGATTTCAGGCAAGAACTACACCGTAAAAAGCGTAACCGATGCCAAAGGCAATCAAGTCACATTTAATTATACTCTTAGTTCTAGCAACTACAACCGGCTTTGCTACGATGATTATTACCCGGACAGTAACTGTTGGGTATTGCTTACCGAAGTAGTCTATCCCACGCAGGCCAAGAAGGTCTTTACTTATTCCATAGACACTAACTACTTTGGAGACTATGGTTTCAGCGAGTTCTATAGACTGGGCGGCAGAAAAGATGTCGTTGGTAACGTCAACTACAACGTCAAAACATACAGCTACGCAGGCTCAAGCACAGGAGGCGGGCAATATGATCCGAACGATCTGCCAAGCTATTACACTTATTCGGCAACGATAACCGACGGCAATATCAACGGAAGCACCATAACAACCACTTATGTTTTCAATAACAAACATTTGCTCGTCAGCGAGACGGTCAAGAACAACAATGTCACTGTATCTGTCACTGAGTACGCGCATAACGCGGATAAGCTGCCCGTCAGTGTTACCCGGCGTCTCTATAACTCAAGTAACTCCTATATGGAAAGCATCATGCTCTATGAGTATGACAATAAAGGCAATATCACGGCTTTCTGGAACGAGAGGGCAAACGGGAATAAAGCCAATACTGACTTCAAAACAACTATAACTTATGACAGCAATTTCAATCTTCCCACAAGCAGAACATATAAGCAGGATGCATCAACCACTATTTCTGAAGTATATACGCTGACTCCTGATAACAAGGCTGTCAGCACGCTCGAAATCAAAGTCAACAATGTTGTTAAAGCTAAAACACAATTTCTCTACAACTTACGCGGAGAAGTAGCCGAGAAACGCGATTTCAAAGACGGCTTCGTTAATTACGTTGAGACGTTTTATACATACGATATCTATGGCAACCTAACAAGTATTGTTAACTTAGGAATAACTGCCGTTTCCGGCAACCTTGTAGCCGGTACGCCGGGGAATGGTTCAATACCCGGACGGCTGGCAGTTGTCTTTGCTTACGACATCATGGGCAGGCTTATTATCTCTACCGATGCCAACGGCAATGTTACAGGCTTTCAGTATGACGCTATAGGCCGCGTTATCAAGGTTGTTAACGCCGACAGCACC